>JALOLW010000502.1 GCA_025455795.1 Spirosomataceae bacterium | reverse complement strand
GAAGCCAAAAATTTCAAAATTGCCATAGACGCCGTCAATTCCACGGGAGGCATTGTGATACCAATGCTGCTGGAAGCCCTCGGCGTAAAGCCTCAAAATATCAAACGTATTCACTGCGAACCTACGGGCGATTTTGCCCACAATCCCGAGCCACTGCCCGAAAACCTCACCGAAATCAGCCGTGAAATCACGCGCGGCGATTTTGACCTGGGTATCGTAGTGGACCCCGACGTGGACCGCCTCGCGCTTATCTGCGAAGACGGCCAGCCTTTTGGCGAAGAATATACCCTCGTAGCAGTGGCCGATTACGTTTTGAAACATCAGCCTGGCAACACCGTCTCTAACCTTTCCTCGACGGGTGCGCTGCGCGATATTACGCTCAAAGCGGGCGGACAGTACAACGCCGCCGCCGTGGGCGAAGTAAACGTAGTAGAAATGATGAAAGCCACCAACGCCGTCATCGGTGGTGAGGGCAACGGCGGCGTAATCTATCCCGCATTGCACTACGGTCGTGACTCACTCGTGGGTATTGCGCTGTTTTTGAGTCACTTGTCCAAATTTGGCAAGTCCGCCTCAATCCTACGACGCACCTACCCCAATTATCATATCTCCAAAAACAAAATCGAACTTACGCCCGACATCAACGTAGATGGGATACTCGATAAGATTCAACAGAAATACCGCAAAAACCCCATCAATACCATTGACGGCTTGAAGATAGAGTTTGACAAAGAGTGGGTACATTTGCGCAAGTCCAATACCGAACCCATCATTCGGATTTATTCGGAGTCAGAAACAGCGGCGACTGCCGAACATTTGGCCCAAAAAATCATCATGGACATCAAAGAAGTTATCCAATGAGCAAGGGAACGTCCGTTTTTATCGCGCCCAATGCGTCTGTGATGGGCGATGTCACCCTCGGTGACCACGCCTCGGTGTGGTACGGGGCAGTTATCAGGGCTGACGTTGAGAAAATTGTCATTGGCCACCGTACCAACATTCAAGACAATGCTGTACTTCACGCCGATTACGGCGAGCCCACCCTCATTGGCGACAATGTGACGATAGGCCACGGGGCCATTGTTCACGGGGCTACCGTAGGCGAAGGCTCACTTGTGGGCATGAGGGCCACTATCCTAAATCGTGCCAAAATTGGCCGATACTGCATCATCGGAGCGCACACCCTCGTCACCGAAGGCATGGAAGTCCCCGATTTTTCGATGGTGCTGGGTACGCCTGGCAAAATCGTCAAACAATTGCCCGAAATAGTGGCAGAAAAATTATTGGAAAGTGCCTCTCATTACGTAGAAATGGCCAAAAGTCACGCCGAGGGAGAATTTCCGCTACTGAAATAACCACCTGTGACGTATAGCGTGAAAGTGCGTCTAAATCCTATATTTTTCAGACAATTATCCTCAAAAATATTGGCATTATTTTTGCTTAATTTTGTTCAGCATAGAACCTTCCTGGTGTTAAACAAAGTAAAAGTATTGAGACGCATGAAACCAACATTACACGCTCCAACCACACTGCTAAAACGCTCTAAATGGGTTGTTTTGGCCTTAGTTACAACGATTTATAGCTGTCGTGACTCCAACAACGGCGAACCTGTCACGCCCACCAATCCCTCCAAAAGTGCCAATACCTTTTTGGGAGATTTGGCCACTAAATGGGCCGATTTAGACCTCAAACTCATCCGAAACAGTGCGGGCTTTACTCCCCCTGTTGCTGCGCGTGCTTTGGGGTATTCGGGCCTTGTAATGTACGAAAGCATCGTGGCGGGGATACCCGAAAATCAATCTTTGGCAGGACAACTCAATGGATTAAAAGACCTCCCAAAAATAGAAGCCAACAAAGAATACAACTGGGCGATTAGTTTCAATGCAGGTCAATGGTTTATTGCTAAAAATATTTGGCCAAATGCCAATGAAGCAGCCAAAAAGTCAGTAGATTCGCTAGGCACAGCACTCAGAGATGCGCTCAAAATGGGTACAGACGCCGACGTTGTGACCCGCTCAGAAGCCTATGGGGAGGCTGTTGCCAAAGCAATATTTGAATGGTCAAAAACGGACGGTGGACATGAGGGCTTCAACCGCAATTTCCCCACAACTTATAAAGTTCCTGTATGTGCAGGCTGCTGGCAACCTACCGAAAATGGGCGTCAGATCCCATTACAGCCTTTTTGGGGAAGAAATAGAACTTTTATTGCATCCAATGCTACCTTGCCAATGCCTCCACCGTTACCTGTTTCAACTCAAATCACATCAGATTATTTTAAGCAATACATGGCGGTTTATCAAAAAAACATCAAATTGACCCAAGAAGAAAAAGAAATTGCTGTTTGGTGGGCAGATGATCCAAGTGAGACTTTTACGCCACCTGGTCACTCGTTCAATTTGGCTACTATTGCCATTAGAAGCACCAATGCAAACTTGGCCAAAGCTGCCGAAACATATGCTCGAACAGGGCTTGCCGTATCGGATGCTTTCGTGGTATGTTGGAAATGTAAGTACAGTTTCAACAATGAACGCCCATACACTTTTGTAAGACGTGCTATCAACCCTTCTTGGATTCCTTTTTGGCCTGCACCGCCTTTCCCTGGATACACATCTGGCCATGCTACCCAATCTTCTGCCTCGGCTACGGTACTCGAATCTCTTTACGGTACTAATTTTGCTTTTGTTGATAATTCTCATGTAGGACGCGGAAGAGACACCAAACGCAATGTTGATTTCAAAGCACGCTCTTTCAAGTCATTCAGAGAAGCTGCCGAAGAATCGGCGTATTCTCGCTTTTTAGGAGGGATTCATACTGCACAAGATAACGATACGGGTCTCGTTGAAGGCCGTAAGATAGGTGCAACCATCAATGCCCTCAAGTGGAAAAAATAGATGTAGAAATCGGTAAATGCCAAAATGCGTAAACATC
>JALOLW010000501.1 GCA_025455795.1 Spirosomataceae bacterium | reverse complement strand
TTTTATGAATACAATCATTTCGTTTTGAAATATTTGTATCAGTGTTTTTACCAAAATTCCCCTTTTTTTGACCAATGGTTCGAAAAACGAACCGAAAAGCGAGGTAATAGAGCGAGGTTGTGATAAAATATAGCAATTTTGCACGGCTCAACACTCGTTTTCTCAAATTTTGCCACCGTGACCAAACTACTGCCATATCTAAAAGCGTTGCTGTTGGTTGATTTTAGGAGGTTTGTTCCAAAAACACCCACCGCATCGCCAACCCGACCCACCCCGCCCTTTGGGCACCCCTCCGAGGAGGGGATTTTTAGGCACCTCCTCGGAGGGGTGGGTCGGCTGCTGGTACTGCTCTGTTTCTTGCCCTTTGCACTACTCCACGCCCAAACCTACCCCATCGAAAAATTTACGACTCGCGAGGGGCTGGTACAAAACCAAGTGCTGTGCCTCCACAAAGACAGCCGTGGCTACGTGTGGTGTGGTACTTGGTACGGCCTCAGCAAGTTCAACGGCGAAACATTTGAAAACTACACCAAAAAAGAAGGTTTTTGGAACGGGGCTGTTCTGGATATTCAAGAAGATGAAAAAGGCTGCATTTGGTTGTTGGGCTATGGGGCTATTGCCCGCTTTGATGGCAAAACCTTCAAAATATGGACGACTGCCACCGAAAACTCGCTTCAGTTTACCAAAGTAATGCACCAAGATGTGCAGTTTTTATCAGGAGGTGAACTGATGCGGGTCAAGGGGGATACCGTGGTAAAAGTGTCCTTGCCCAATCGCCCCAAGGGAGCCATAGGCGGAGTTATTTATCACCCCCAAACCCAAAGTTATTGGCTCAACATCAATGAAAAACATTATCAATACCGAGAAGGGAAAGTTACGCCTATTGCTGTACAGCTACCCGCTTCGCTTGTCTTGCTGCATGGGCAAGTGTTTTTGATACAAATGCCTTCATCTCAACACCAAACCCACAGCTTTTGGGACGGGCAGCGGGTTGTTGATTTTTTGCACTGCACACCCCAAAAGATAGAAGTACGGCAGCCGTTGGCGTTTCCGTATTTTTTTGAATATCGCCAACGCTTCTACTACCTGCCCGCCCACAGCAGGGCAGTGATAGACATGGGCGTAAACCCTCCCTTGGCGCACAATCTGTCGTTTTTGAACCAAACCAACACCTCGCCCTACTTCCTGCCTACCGAAAAAGGACTTTGGAAAATGGTGTCTATCAGCGCGTTTAAGAGTTTTAGCCAAGAGCAGGTGCCTTATGCTTGGAGTGTGGTAGAAGACAAACAGCGCAATTTGTATTTTTTGAACTATGAGGTAGGTATCCAACGCTACGACGGCAAAAACCTGTCTTTGTTGTCGTCGTTACCCGTCATCAAAGAAATAGAAAAGCACCGCCAAACTTTGCCCAAAGCCTATCAGAACTATTTCAATTTCAAAAATCAATGGTACTACCACGCCCTGCGCGACGCTTCGGGGGCGATGTGGCTGCCCGAAGCCAATGGGGTGTTTCGATATGACGGCAATAATTGGCAGTTTTTTAGGCCGAGTCGTATGAATTCACTGGCCTTTTGCATGGCCGAGGATAAAAAACGCGGCAAAATCGTGGCGGCCGCGGATAAGCATTTTTACACCATCGAAACCCGTCCGCCTTTTCGTACCGATTCGCTGCGGGGCAAAACGGCTTTGTTTGATGGCTTGGTGATGTGCAATGTAGTCGGCCAAGATGGAGATTACTGGTTTTCGGCCTTGGGCGTGGAGCGGTACAATCCCGATACCAAACAGTGGAAAGCCTATACCTACGACAACGGCAAGCTGCCCATCAAAGGTGGCAATGTGTTGTATGAAGATTGGCAAGGCACACTTTGGATGGGAGGACGAGAAGTAGTGTGTCGTTACAACCCCCGTACAGACAGATTTGAGACGGTTTTAGAAGGATTGTTTTCGAAGCATATTCAGTTTATCGAACAAATTGACGCTGACCACCTAATGATAGCCGACTCCTACAACCTTTACGTGTTGGATTTGAAGCAGTTCAACCAAAACGGCAAGGTACAAATGAAGTGCTTCAACCACCACAACGGCTTCAAAGGCATGGAGCCAGGACAGTTGGGCAGCTACCGCGACAGTCAGGGGCGGATATGGATTACATCGAGTTCGGTGTTGTCGGTACTTGACCCTAAGCAGTTGGATTTGAGCATTAAACCCCTGCGTACTTTTATCACCCACATCAACGGCCAACGGGTAGCTTTTGCGGGTGATATTAAGGTAACTGAACTACCCTTTGGCACCAATACCCTCAGCGTCAGGGTAGAGTCGGTAGGCGAAGATAAGCCCTTTCGGTCGCAGTTTAGTCATCGGCTGGACGGTGGCGAATGGTCGGATTGGCAAGAAAACGCCTTTATTACCTTGTCCAACCTGCCCAACGGCACTCATACATTGCAAGTACGCTCGCGCACGGGTACGCTCCAGGCCACCGAGTCGGCAGTGGCTGAGGTCGAGTTTCACACGTCGGTTTATTTTTGGAAATCACCCAATTTTTATTGGTATGCCAGTTTGGTGGGTATTGGTTTGGCCGTGTTGCTCGCCTTGCTCTGGTGGCGCGACCGTGGCCGCTCACGAAAGTTGATAGCCCAACAAAAGCAAATTGAAGAGCGCGAGCGGCAGATGCGGTTGTTGCAAACCCAAACGATACAGTCGCAGATGAACCCGCACTTTATGTCCAACGCGCTGTCGGCCATTCAAAAATTGATGCTCCAACAAGAAAACGAGCGAGCGAGCGACAACCTGCTGAAAATAGGGCGACTGATGCGGGCGTATCTGGAAGATTCGTTGTTCAAAGACGAACAAACGCCCTACGCCCGCGAGATTTCGCTCACGCGAGAGCTGTCGTTGTTGAAAATGTACGTGGATTTGATGCAGTTGCAGTA
>JALOLW010000084.1 GCA_025455795.1 Spirosomataceae bacterium | reverse complement strand
TGATATTCAATTTCCCGACAATACCTTCGATGTGGTCCTGTGCAACCACGTCTTTGAACTTGTCCCCGACGACGCGCAGGGAATGCGTGAAATCTATCGCGTGTTGAAACCCAACGGCTACGCCATTATTCAAGGAGCGGTCAATAACGCTATTGACAAAACCATCGAAACCCAAAACCTCACTGCCGAGGAGCGCAAGCGCATCGCAGGGGCGCAGCAGCACGTGCGCCGCTACGGCCGCGACTACCGCGACCGACTCGCCGCCGCAGGTTTTCGGGTAGAAGTAAACTCCTACGTCAAGCAACTCGACGCGCACCGCTACGGCCTCATGCCCGACGAAAACGTGTATGTGTGCTGGAAGAAATAACGCACCCTTATTCATTTTATCCCTATCTTGCGACTGTATCTAACCAAACCTTTTGTTTCATGTCTGCCTCAACTACCGAAAAATCAACGTTTGCACATTTGTTTAGTTTGCCCGTCATCGTCGCTGCTTTGGGCTATTTCGTGGATATTTACGATTTGTTATTGTTTGGCATAGTACGCCTCCCCAGTCTCAAAGACATGGGTCTCGACGAGCAGCAAGTCTCGACTGTCGGGGCCTCGATTCTCAACTGGCAAATGGGCGGCTTGCTCGTCGGAGGCATCTTGTGGGGCGTATTGGGTGACAAAAAAGGCCGCCTTTCGGTGCTTTTTGGTTCGATTATTACGTACTCATTGGCCAATCTCGCCTGTGGTTTTGTCCAAACCCCCGAAATGTACAAAATCCTTCGTTTCATTGCGGGGGTGGGTTTGGCGGGAGAACTGGGCGCGGGCATTACGCTTGTGTCGGAGATTTTACCCAAACATCTGCGCGCCATCGGCACGTCGTTGGTGGCAGGAGTCGGGCTTTTTGGGGCTGTGGTGGCCTATTTTACGGTAGAGGTGTTTGGCGGATGGCGCATCGCTTACTTTGTAGGCGGCGGCTTGGGGATTGGCCTTTTGCTCTTGCGCGTGGGTGTGGTAGAATCGGGGATGTTCAAAGACGTAGCCGACCAAAAACACGTAGCACGGGGCGACTTTTTCTCGTTTTTCACCAACCGTACCCGTCTTGTTAAATACCTAAAGTGCATTGGAATTGGTTTGCCCACTTGGTTTGTGATTGGGATTTTGGCCACGTTTAGCAATGAGTTTGGCAAAGCCCTCGGCATCGAAGAAGCCATCAAACCGGGCTTGGCTATCATGTGGTGCTACGTAGGCTTGGCTTTCGGCGACTTGTCGAGTGGGTTTATCAGCCACTATTTTCATTCGCGCAAGAAAGCCGTGGCTTGGATGATGGCTTTTGCGGGCGTTGGAAGTTTGATTTACTTGTTTGCAGGCGTTCAATCGGCGGCTGTTTTGTACGGACTTTGTGGGGCAATGGGCTTCGGTATCGGCTATTGGGCCATGTTTGTGACGATTGGTGCCGAGCAGTTTGGGACCAATCTCCGCGCTACTGCCGCCACTACCGTTCCCAACATGGTACGCGGTACAGTGATTTTTATGACGAGCCTTTTTAGTTTTTTCAAACCCTCCGTTGACGTCATCTACGCAGGTGCTATTGTGGGTCTTATTTGCTTCATTATAGGCTTTTATTCGACGCTCACCATTCCCGAAACCCACGGCAAAGACCTTGACTTTATTGAAGAATGAAATACCGCGCACTTTTTACCCTGCCCGTCATTGTGTCGGCGTTAGGATTCTTCGTGGATGTGTATGATATGCTGATTTTCAGCATTGTACGCATCCCAAGTCTGCAATCACTGGGACTGTCAGAAGCTGAAGTTTCCAAAATCGGTACGTATATTTTGAACTGGCAACAAGCAGGTTTGGTCATTGGCGGGGTGTTGTGGGGAGTATTGGGCGACAAAAAAGGCCGTTTGTCGGTACTTTTTGGCTCAATCATTACGTATTCATTGGCCAATATCGCCTGCGGATTTGTCGAAGACCCACAGACCTACGCTTTGTTGCGTTTCGTGGCGGGGATTGGCCTATCGGGCGAAATCGGCGCGGCCATGACGCTGGTTTCGGAAATTGTCCCACCCAAAATCCGCAGCCTCGGCCCTACCCTCGTGGCGGGTGTGGGCTATTTGGGGGCGGGGGCGGCCTACCTCACCCAAGAGTGGTTTGAGTGGCGCACGGCGTATTTTGTGGGCGGCGGCATGGGACTGGCCTTGTTGCTTCTGCGAATCAGTGTGTTAGAATCAGGACTGTTTTTGAAAATGAAACAACAGCACGTCGCCAAAGGCAATTATTTCTTTTTCTTTTCGAGCTGGCGACGTTTCACCAAATACGCCCGCTGCGTCGCTATCGGTATCCCCACTTGGTTTATTGTGGGGATTTTGGCGACCTTTGGCAACGAGTTTGGCAAAGCCCTCGGCATTGCCGAACCCATATCACCCGGCAAGTGTGTGATGTTCATTTATTTTGGTCTCACGGCGGGTGATTTTATCAGCGGACCACTGAGTCAATGGTTGCAATCGCGCCGCAAAGCCATCATTTATCTGATGATTTTCAGCGCGGTGTTTGCGGCAGCCTACTTGTACGCAGGTGCAAACTCTGCCGCTACGCTTTACGTGATTTGCTTCTTCGCCGGGCTTTGTACGGGTTACATTGGGTTGTACTTGATGATGGTGGCCGAACTGTACGGCACCAATCTCCGCGCTACGGCTACCACTTCTGTGCCGAGCATCGTGCGGGGCATGGTAATCCCGATGACGCTCACCTTTCAGGCTTTCAAGCCTTCGTTTGGCACACTCGGTGCGGCAGCCGCTTTGGGCGTGATTTGCTACGGTGTGGCATTTTGGTCGTTGGCTCACACCGAAGAGACCTTCGGGAAAGAATTGGAGTTTACCGAATAACCGTAGAAGTGTCTATGCCAATGGAATCAACGGGTGCGGCAATATCAAACGCCCGCACGATTTGCTTTTTTTTGTTCCACGGAGCGGTAGTGCGGCGCGCCATGTCTATCGCAACGGCGGCCACCAACGCGACAAAGACAACCGTAGCAGCAATGAATATTTTTCGATTTCGGTTCATAAATCTTCTCTCAACTGCTTGGGCGAATCGTAGCTCAAAAATTTGCCTGTTCGCATCGAAACCATACTCCAATCCAAGTTTTCGATTTCGATAGCCACAACCCCTGCTTTGGACATGTTGCCAATGTCGGCGTGGGTAACGTATTCTGAAAAAAACGATACGTCAGGGTTATGCCCAAAAATCATCAGTGTTTGGCAGGTGTCAGGCGTACTCGTGACTGCCTGCAAATACGCCCTCGAACCGCCGTCGTAGAGGTTTCGGGTGTCTGTGATTTGAGCAGGGTCGTAGCCCAATTGCTCGGCCATGATTTGGGCTGTTTTCAAGGCTCTCGGAGCTGAACTGCTCAAAATCAAGTCGGGTTTCACCCCTTTTTCGGCCAAGAAACGCCCCATACGAGCCGCATCAATGATACCCGAAGAAGTGAGTTCGCGCTGGAAGTCGCCAAAAAACGACGAGCCGTCTTCTGCTCGGGCGTGTCGTACTATGTATAGATAACGTTTCATGGGATGACAATTTCGGCAAAAATAGGCTATCTTTGTCGCCTTGCCAAGTGCTGAATGAATGAAAATTCTAAATTATCTCGTTTTTGTGCTAATCTTCGTGATAGCCGCCTTCTTTTACCATTTTGTATTTCAAAATGCCGTCAATGTTCCCTATTTTGACGACTTCGCTTATTTGGAATA
Organism: Spirosomataceae bacterium; assembly: GCA_025455795.1. Lineage (GTDB taxonomy): Bacteria > Bacteroidota > Bacteroidia > Cytophagales > Spirosomataceae > Runella. The sequence goes on along the minus strand of JALOLW010000084.1, from coordinate 7,225 downwards.
TGTAATAAAACTCCAAGACACGCCTAATGTTTGGGCTTTTTTGCGAGAATTGGAATACAAGCACAATGGCCACGGGGTTATCACAGCCAAGTTGGTCTTTTGGCTACAAGCCTTATGGACAGGAGAGGTCAATTTCCGCACGCTGATTGTCGTGGGTAGTGGGTTGGTGCTGTTGTTGTTTGGGTATTTTGTCCAAATACTCCGTGTCAATCGTCTCCCTTTGTATTTGAGTTTACCCGTGGCATTGCTTCTTTTTACACCCGCTTACCACGAAAACATATTTTGGGCGGCAGCTTTATGGCAATATACCGCTTCTTTTGTCATCGGAATTTTGAGTTATTATTTGCTTATTCAATCAAGCCGCTGGTCCTTTGTCGCTGCCATTGTTGCGGGCTTTATGCTCACTTACACCAACGGCAACGGCCTCTTTGGGATGTACGTCGGCGCTTTGATACCATTTCTTCAAGGACGTTATTTCAAAACCCTCCTGTGGGTATTGGCTTGTTTGGCAACGACATTTGTTTTTTACTGGTATTATCCATTTGGCTTTGGGTCGTTGGGACAAGAGCGCAATCTCCAACATTCAGCCACTACCTTAGTAGCTTTTTTGGGTGCTTGTGCGCACTATTTGCGCGGACAAAAAACCGAAGTAGTGTTGCTCGGCGGTGGGGTTGCCCTTGCGCTGATAGGTGTCATCTTGGTACTTGGCGTTTCGTACATAAAGGCGATACTCTCCAACAAAAAACCGACGCATTGGCTTCAAAAATTGCTCAACACCCCCGAAAACTTATCGCTCTTGGCATTGGCAGCGTGGCTGACCATAACGGGTACGGGTGTAGCAGTGGCGCGCGCAAGTGCGTCGTTGGACACACCCACGCGCTACATGATATACTCAATCATGGCTTTTCTGACGCTTTACATATTGATTTTGACGGCTTTACCTGCCTTTTGGCAACGTTTTACCGCAGGTATTTCCACGATTTTTGGCGTCGTCATTTGGGTCGGGACTTACTTATTCGCGGGTCCCGAAGTAATCAATTTTCGCAACTCGCTCGTGGCCGATGCCTATTCATTGCGACACCACGGACGGGTTAGTGGCAAGCTCGAGACGATGACCAACACGCACGCCCAACGCTATTTTAGTGAAGCCCTCAAAAGAGGTATTTATCGGCTTCCTCCTGACGTAGCACCGCCCATCTTTTTGACCACTGCTGATACCACAAAACGTCTTTCATTGCCGTTGCAGGTGGACTTGGATACGCTAACCGCCTACGGAGGAATTTTGATTCATAAAATCCGAAACGCCACGTTGCCGTTGGATGAATCATCTGCTGCCAATGCCCATTTTTTGGTCTTGAAAAAAGATTCCACGGCTTATCTGACGGCAGTTCGCCAAACACCCAACCACAATCGAAAGACGTTTTTAGGGTCGTTCAAGTATTTTAGAGATGGATTTGAGGCATATATTTATCAAGAAAATATTCCTACGGGCCGCTATCAAATCGGAATTTTGACGCTTCAAAACGGTCAAAAACAAGTCACTTTTACCCCTGAAACGATTCAGATTCGAGATTTTCGACGATAATCTCGTAATTTTGCGGACTTTTTCAATCAGCACCTCATGTCCAACATCCAACAAGAAATCGCCAAACGGCGCACTTTTGCCATCATTAGTCACCCTGACGCGGGCAAAACCACGCTCACCGAAAAACTCCTCCTCTTTGGGGGGGCTATCCAAACCGCAGGGGCCGTCAAGTCCAACAAAATTAAGAAAACTGCCACCTCCGATTTTATGGAAATCGAAAAACAACGTGGTATTTCGGTGGCTACCTCGGTGATGACTTTTGAATACAACAACTTGCTTATCAATATTTTGGATACCCCAGGTCACAAGGATTTTGCCGAAGATACCTACCGTACTCTCACGGCGGTGGACTCGGTGATTTTGGTGATTGACTGTGTAAAAGGCGTGGAAGAGCAAACCGAACGGCTCATGGAAGTGTGCCGTATGCGCGATACCCCCGTGATTATTTTCATCAACAAAATGGACCGAGAAGGGCAAAACCCGTTCGATTTGTTGGACGAATTGGAACAAAAACTCAACCTCAAAGTGCGCCCGCTTACGTGGCCTGTCAACGGCGGTGCTACTTTCAAAGGCGTCTATCACTTGTTGGAAAAACAGATGTATTTTTTCAAAGTCAATAAGACCAAAGTGGAAGACGAAGTGGCACTGCTGGAATTGGACTCGCCCGAGCTTGACCAGAAAGTAGGCGAGCGCGACGCCGCCCAACTCCGCGAAGACGTAGAACTCATCGAAGGTGTCTATGACGAATTTAATCGGGAGGAATATTTGGCGGGTAAAATCGCTCCCGTATTTTTTGGGAGCGCGGTCAACAACTTCGGTGTCAGAGAGTTGTTGGAGGCTTTCTGTCAAATCTCGCCCTTGGCGATTCCTCGCCCTACCAACGCTCGCATCGTCGAACCTTTGGAGAAAAAATTTACGGGTTTTGTCTTCAAAATCCACGCCAACATAGACCCGCGCCACCGCGACCGCATCGCGTTTTTGCGGGTGTGTTCGGGGGTGTTTGAGCGGGGCAAGTTTTACCACCACACACGCTTGGGCAAAGGGGTTCGTTTTTCTAACCCTTACAGCTTCATGGCGTCGGCCAAAGAGGTGGTAGATGAAGGCTTCCCCGGCGACGTGATTGGACTCTACGACACGGGTACGTTCAAAATCGGCGATACGCTTACCGAGGGAGAAGATTTGCAGTACATCGGGATTCCGAGTTTCTCGCCCGAAATCTTCAAAGAACTTATCAATTTGGACCCCATGAAGTCGAAACAGTTGGAAAAAGGCATCCAACAACTCACCGACGAGGGCGTGGCGCAGTTGTTTACAGTACAGCCCGGCAACCGCAAGGTAGTCGGTACCGTAGGTGAGTTGCAGTTTGAGGTGATTCAGTATCGGTTGGAGCATGAGTACGGGGCCAAGTGTAAATGGGTGCCGATGAACACTTCCAAAGCCTGCTGGATTACGAGCAAAGACCCCAAGAAACTCCAAGAGTTTATTCGTTTGAAGGGCATTCAGATTGGTTATGACAAAGATGAACAACCCGTTTTCTTGGCCGATTCGGAGTGGATGATTCGCATGAACCGCGACAACAACCCCGACATTGAGTTTCACACAAGTTCGGAGTTTCAAGTCTTGGCGTAAAAGCCGTTTGGATTTGAACCCGATAGATTTTGTCTTTGTTTACATGATTAAAAATGAACGTTTAAACAAAGCCCAACTCGAAGAATCTGTAAAAGTCTTACCATCACCATTTTCTACAAAAGTCATGAGTATCTACGACGAATTAATTCAAGTTTTAGAAAAAAACAAGCGAACATAGCCATCCAATCCCCTTCTTCATGTCTTCACTTCTTGTTGTCAAAATCGGGGGCAATGTCATTGATAATCCTCACGCTCTTTCACAATTTCTCCAACGCTTTGCGAGCCTTCCACAGCAAAAAATCTTGATTCATGGCGGAGGTAAAATCGCCACGCAAGTAGCTGCCAAGCTCGGCGTAGAAACCCAAATGGTAGAAGGCCGCCGTATCACCGACCAAGCCATGCTCGACGTGGTGACGATGGTCTATGGTGGATTGGTCAATAAAAACATCGTAGCTCAACTTCAAAGCATCGGTGCCAACGCGCTTGGCCTCACGGGCGCAGATGCTGGTGTGATACGCGCCCGCAAACGTGCTGTCAAAGAGATTGATTACGGTTTTGTGGGCGATGTGGAGCAAGTCAATGCCGAAGTGCTGGCGGGTTTTGTCCAAAGCGACCTGCTGCCCGTCATTGCGCCGCTGACCTTTGACGCATCGCTGGCGAGTATGCTCAATACCAACGCCGACACCATGGCCTCGGCAGTAGCGGCGGCGTTGGCAAGTCGGTTTGAGGTCAATTTGGTGTATTGTTTTGAGAAAAAGGGCGTTCTCTCCAATCCCGACGACGACGATGCTGTGATTCCAACCCTCACACCCACTTCTTACGCCAACTACAAAGCGACGGGCGTTATCAACAAGGGCATGATTCCCAAACTCGACAATGCGTTTGCTGCCTTGCAAAACGGGGTCTCGCAAGTCACTATCTGCCACGCCGACGAACTCACCACCGCCCTCCAAACGGGCAACACAGGCACTAAATTGACCCTTGTCTGACAATATCGCCTTTTCTTAGCCGTTAAGGTTGTTGTGTTTAAAAGTCCAAAAAAGGGGACACAGAGAAGCACAAAGGAATGCGCATCATCATAATTTTATCCACTAAAAATGAGAAATATGGCAAAAGCCCCATTTGCTGGTAAAAGTATTCTTTCACGTAGTTTGTGGTCTCTCACGCCACTTGCACTTTTCTTTTTGCTGATTGCTTTTGGCAGTCAGGCGCAGCAGTTTGGGCTGAGTCGTGTTTTTTATCCCAACGTAACAGTACGGGCAGAATACATGCCCGCAGCGAGCATTGGCAACAACCAAGACTTCGGCTACACACGCACGTCGTTTGGGGGCATGATGCCGCTGAGGAGTGAGGTGGACGTGTCGTTGAGTTTTCGTAAAAAGGTGGACTTGCGGGCGCGGCATTTTTTGATGCTGGCCAATGCCACCCAAATCAACCCCACCTACAACAACGCCGTAAAACCCGACAATGGCTTCAAAACCGCGTCGTTGGGCGTGGTGATGCTTCAAGCAAGCCTGCGCGACAGGCTTTGGGTCTATGGGGGTGGCTTGGGCTTGACAGAATCCAACGAAACCTTTTTTACACCTCAACCTTTTTTTTGGGGGGCAGCCGCGCGGATGCGGATTTTGGGCATCCATACCCAAATCGCCTACGGGTCGGCGCTGGTGTATAGCCAAAAACTGCGCGTCATACCGATTTTTGGTATCAACAAACGCTTCAACAAACAGTGGAGAGTGGCGGCGTTGTTGCCTTTTGCTGCCGATGTCAACTACAAATTCAGCGAGTGGCTCAACTTGGACATGATGGCTGGTTTCGACGGATACAGTGGTGGCTTCCAACAACTTAGCCCTACCGAAAAACTCATTCGTCGGTCCAACTACCAAGACATCAAAGTATCGGCAGCCCTTAATGCCCACTTGTTCACGGTCTTGAATGTATCGCTCGAAGCGGGTTTGAGTACCTTCCGCCAAATCCGTACTTTCAACTCCGCCCGCGAAACACTCGCCACGCAAACCCCTGGCATGATGCCGTTTGTGGGCGCAAGTGTGCGCTACATCACGAGCAAGTCCAAGTTATCGTCGCAGTTTACGCGCAAACTCGGCCTCGGTGACGGCGGTATCAACTGGTAATCAGACCGCTACGGGAGCTTTGATGGCAGGCCACGGATCGTAGTTTTGAAGCGTAAAATCTTCGTATTTGAAATCGAAAATACTTGTTACGGCAGGATTGAGGTGCATCGTAGGCAGCGGGCGTGACTCGCGGCTAAGTTGTAGCTCGACCTGCTCCAAGTGATTGAGGTAGATGTGGGTATCTCCACCCGTCCAAACAAAATCGCCGTACTCATAGCCACACTCTTGGGCGAGCATCATCGTGAGCAACGCATAGCTGGCGATGTTGAAAGGCACCCCCAAAAACACGTCGGCACTTCTTTGGTACAATTGGCAAGACAATTTTCCATCGGCCACATAAAACTGAAATAGTGCATGGCAAGGGCTGAGGGCCATTTTGGGCAAATCGGCTGGATTCCAAGCCGATACGATGATACGACGCGAGTCGGGATTGTTTTTGAGTTGGTGCAACACCTCTTTCAACTGGTCTATGGTTTGCCCGTTGGGAGCTTCCCAGCTGCGCCACTGCTTGCCATAAACGGGCCCAAGGTTGCCATCGGCATCGGCCCATTCGTCCCAGATACTAACGCCGTGTTCTTTGAGGTATTGAATATTGGTTTCACCTTTCAAAAACCAGAGCAATTCGTGGATGATGGACTTGGTATGTACTTTTTTGGTAGTAACCAACGGAAAGCCTTCTTGCAAATCGAAGCGCATTTGATAGCCAAAAACACTTATCGTCCCCGTACCCGTGCGGTCGGTTTTGCGGGTTCCATTGTCCAAAATATGTCGGAGTAAATCGTGGTATTGTTGCATGGTTTTGAATTATTCTTCAAACATAAACCTAAAATTGTAATCTGACAAAAGGCATCTAAAAAAAGCCATATTCAACTCTGCTTTTGCAACGCCAATCGTCTTTTCTCGCCTTTTTTCTGCAACATCCCTGCGATAAGTGGGGCCAATTGGGGAAAAAGATTACCGAGTTTGCCCAACCACCCACGGTAGCGCGGATACAGCACTTCGAGTTGTTTTTGGGCCACGGCTCGCTCCAAAATCACTTTCGTAATCTCCTCGACCGTCAGTACGCGGTCGCCAGAGAAAGTGAGGTTGGCGGCGGGGTGAGGGAGCTGGTCGGTGAGCATTTGGGTATTGACCAAATCAGGACACACCACCGACACCGCAATGCCACGGGGGCCGAGTTCTTGCGCCGCCGAAATCGAAAACGCTCGTACGCCAAACTTACTGGCCACGTAAACAGGCAGTCCTGCTACGGGGGCCACACCCGCGAGCGAGGCCACATTGACGATTTGACCACCGCCTTGTTGCAGCATTTGTTCGGCCATGAGTTTGGTGCCATAAATCACACCTTTGAGGTTTATGTCAATCATAAAGTCCACGTCTTCGAGGCCAAAATCAGTCACATAGCCCGCCCGAATCACCCCTGCGATGTTCATTCCTACGTCTATACGGCCAAATTTCTCGACGGCTTTTCGGAGGGCGTTCTCCCATTGATACGGCAGCCTTACGTCGAGCTGTACTACGAGCAGGCGGTCGTCGTCACAGCCGTATTGGGCAGTCCATTGCTGCATTTTTTGGAGGTCTATATCGGCTACCACAAGAGAGTGGCCTTGTGCGTAAAGTGCTTGTGCTACACCTTGTCCGATGCCGTTGGCGGCCCCTGTCACAAAAAAAATCATCGTACTTTTGAGAAAATGGTTTGTTCCCAAAAGTACGATGAAGGTGGGTTCTAATAATTGGTGCGTAACATAACCCTAAAGGGCCTATGTTTACTTTTTACTTAAAGCCCGTCGGAGCGTGTCATCAATTCCCCTAAACTCTCGCCCTAATGTTGTTTTTATTTTGTGATTGTCATAGACAAAATGCGTCTGGGAAGTGTGGGCGG
>JALOLW010000500.1 GCA_025455795.1 Spirosomataceae bacterium | reverse complement strand
TTCAAAATCTTTGACCCACCAAATGTGTCCGTCTAAAAAGGTGGCACGACTCAAACGGGAATGCCCGAGTAGTCGTGCCACCAATTGTTTTCGAGTCATGCCACCAATTTATTTTGTAATCACTTTCGAAATCCCTTAATTTGCCGATATGAAAGTCAATGAAGATGACATATTGGAACTGTGCTTATCGGGGGGTGGGGCCAAGCCTACCGCCCTCAAAGCCTCAGAAGTAGCCGATTTGATAACGGCCTACGAGCGGGCGTTGCTGCGCGTCATTGAGCGAGACAATACCGAAATCAACCTCGAAGAAGTTTTCATCAGTTTGATAGACATTCAAGAAAACAGCGCCCATTATCGGTTTGTGCCTAATGTCAAAAACGTCGTGTTTGCGGCGGCTTCTGCCATCAACACGGCCATTGCGACCCAAGCCCTTGCCACGTTGCCCTACAAAACGGTAGAAAACTTGGGCGAAATATGGAAATTTACCAAAGAAAAAAACTGCCAAGCCGAATTCACAGGGAAGTCGCTCCCCAAAGCGGTGATTGTACCAGAAGTACCCATTCAAATCTCCAAAGATTTCTTTTTTGAAGGCGAAACCACCATCTATGGTAAGATAGAGCGCGTGGGTGGCTCGGCCCCCAAAGTACGAGTCAAACTCGACAACGACGACGTGCTTTATTTGGAAGTAGATGAATCTCTGGCCAAAAAACTCGCCAATAGACTCTACGAAAGCATCGCCCTCAAAGGCATGGCCAAGTGGCGCAAGCATGATTACAGAATTGAGGATTTCAAGATAGAATCCGTCCAAGATTTTGAGGCCGGCAAAATCACCGAGGCCATGAAAGAGCTTCGCGGCTCGATAGGGGCATTTTGGGACAAAGTGGGAAACGTTGACGACTATATTTTGAATTCTCGTTACGAAAAAGAAGATTACTGATGGCAATAGTTTGTTTAGACAGTCAAATACTGATATGGGGTATCAAAGAAGAAGCCACCAAAGGCCAAGAAGACATGATACCGCGCGCTCAATCCTTTCTCAAATGGCTCGATGAAAACGACAAAAAGGTGATTATTCCCGCGCCCATCATCACCGAAATCCTGATGCCTGTACCCCGCGAAAACTACGAAAAACTACTCAGCGTGCTTCATGCTAAGTTTAGAGTAGTGCCTTTTGACGAAATAGCGGCCATCAAATGCGCCGAAATCTGGCATTCAAAAGCCGACGATGAACTGCTCAAAGAATACCGCAAAACTTTCAAAATCGGAAAGCCCCAAATGAGGTATGCTTTTCAGATAGCCGCGATAGCACTTACACGACAAGTGGAGTGTATTTATAGCCACGACCCTCACCTCAAAACTTTTGCGGGCAATCTGGTCTCTGTTCGCCAAATTCCCCCACTTTCTACCCAACTTAGCCTTTTTTAGCCCGATGAAAATTGGCTTTGTCGTTTCCTTTTTTGATTTTCGCAACGACGTGCGCCGCGTCATGTCTGTACTCGCGCAGCAGCACGACGTGGTGGTTTTTGGCCGTGCCGATATGCAGGAGGAGATTTTACGGCATCTACCCGCAGGCATTGAATTTAGAGAAATCAAAGAAAAAAAGTCGGGCTTTTGGAATACGCTTTGGGTGCGTCTTTACCTTTTGTTCAAACGGATTCCCGAAAGTCGCCACAACTTTTTTTTGATGGAGTTTTTCAAAGCGTCTTTTGTGACCGACCCCGTCGCAAAGGCCAAACATTTGCGGCTGTTGGCGTGGATAGAGCGGCTGCCCAAAGTCATTTCGTATGATTTTTACCTCAATCGTCTCCGCTATTTAGCTCAAACGCCACTCAACGATATTGAGCAATTTTTCTGCTTTACGGCCATCGCCGACGACTTCTTGATGGCGCGACTCCTCCGCGAAAATCGCCCCGTCAAAGTTTATGTGTATAGCTGGGACCATCCTTGCAAACACATTTGTTTTTCCAAAAGAGCCACTTACGTTTGTTGGAACGAACCTATCAAAGAAGACATCGTAAAACTCCAACACATTCCTGCCGCGCAAGTCAAAGTGCTGGGAGCGAGTCAGTTTGCGTATATTGAAGAGTACCGCCGTCACCAAGCGCAGATGGCGCGTACTTATCCCTTTGCCTACGTGTATATGGGCTGCGCAATAGGCATTGCTGATTTGGTGCAAGACGAAATCGAGGTCGTTGTGTCGCTGGCCAATAGGCTGGCAGTAATGCGGCCCGATTTAAAACTCGTGGTAAGGCCGTATCCCGTTCAAAACAACTGGGAGGTGTATCAAAGCCTGCGCGTGCTGCCCAACGTCGTGATGGACGACCAATACCGCACCGTGGATTTGTCGGTGAAAGACGGGCATATTCTGGAAAAATTTGAGAAAATTGCCCACGCCGAAGCCTTTTTTCACCTGGGTACTACGATGGGCTTGGAAGCCTGTTTTACCGATACGCCCTCGTTTATTTTAGATTTTGGCTATGTGTCAAAAGACGGCCTGAGTTTGTACAGTTTCATCCATCAATACCAAAACGACCGCCACCTTATCGAACTTGCCCCCCAAAACGCCGTGCGCTCGGAAAGGCATTTGACAGAAATCTTGGCCGATTTGGACAATCCTACTTACAAAACCCTCAATCAGCGGGTACAAGCACAGTACCACATCAAATCATTTGAGGTATTTGCCAACGACCTTTTGAATGGCTAAGACGTAGGAACAGGACTTTATCAATGGATTGACGGCTCGTTTATCACCCAAAAACAAAACCCAAAAGACATTGATTTTGTCAGTTTTATAGATGCCGATTTGATTGTTAGACATGATACAGAAATAAACCGCTTAATGCCCGTAAACACCTCAAAGTAAAAAAAGGAATTGTTCAGCTAAATTTTTGACCTCATGGAAATACTCGAAGATGCCGACATTACGTTGCAGATAGCC
>JALOLW010000499.1 GCA_025455795.1 Spirosomataceae bacterium | reverse complement strand
ATGATTTTGCCCCAATCATACGCCACCACCAAGTCGAGGTCACGGTCAGCGTCTATGTCCGTCCACTGCGCGTCTTTGACCATGCCACCTTTTTTGAGGTCGGGATTGTAGGCGTCGGTTTGGTCTTGGAAGCGGCCTTTGCCGTCATTGACAAAAAGGTAGGATTCGGGCGCAGTACCGTAGGCAAACGGCACCGACCGCGCCCCCACAAACACATCGGGAAAGCCGTCGGCATTGACATCGGCCACGCGCACCACTTGGGCGTTGATGACGGTTTCGCCAAAAGCCGCAGGGGATTTTAGAAAGACACCTTTGCCATCGTTGAGGTACAATCTGGGCTTCAAAAAGGGCGATTTGCCAAAGTATTCGTTGCCGCCAGACCCCACGATTAAATCCGTGTATTTGTCGCCGTTTACATCGGCAAATACGGCGTCAATATCCTCAAAATCAGCATCTTCTTGGAGAGAGGGCTGCGATAATTCTACAAATTTGCCCGCCGTGGTTTGGGTCATAATCCTACCCGATACACCCCGCGAACCGCCCATAAAAACATCGTCGAGGCCATCGCCATTGACATCGCCTACGGCCAGGGCGGGTCCTTCGGTGGACATCATGTTGGGAATCAACGCCTCGCGGTCAAACTCGTTGAAAAGGTTTTCGTCGTGTTTGAGGTCAAGTCCTACTTCGGCAGCGATGTCACTAAAACCCGCGTCGGGAATCGTGCGTTTTTGGTAGTCGTATTTGGGTAAATTGGATTTGTAACCAACGGTGAGCGTTTTGCCCAAGGGTGGATTTTTGAACGTTTCAAAACGATTGTCAGGCCAAATCACCACCACCGAATCTATGCGTGTGGTAGCGCCCAAACCAAACAACAGCGGCGTTTCGGCACTGCTTTGGAAGCCTCGCACGGGAAATTTTTCTTGCAGTTGGACGCCATCGGGCGTGTAAACCAAACACTTCGCCCCAATCGCGTTGAGGTTGCCTACTGCACCTTTGAGGTTGATAGTGAGGCTTTTGGCGGTGGCATTGTTGGTCAAATTCTCGTAAACAAACGCCTTGTCGTTGATGTTGTTGGTGACTACGTCCAAGTCGCCGTCGTTGTCCAAGTCGGCATAAATCGCGCCGTTGGAATAAGAAGGGAGATTGCCTTCGATGCGCTCGGCTTGGTCTTCAAAAGCCAAGTCGGTGCCATTGGTATAAAACTTATTGGGTATTTTGACCTCGGGCAGCAAGTCCACCAACGATTCGTCGGACTCGTCAAAACGTTTTTCGGCAATTTTTTGCTGGATTTCATCACCCGACACGAAGTTGATGTAGTCCATGTCGTTCATGCGTTTATTGATACCGTTGGAGATGAAAATGTCTTTTTTGCCGTCGTTTTCAAAATCAAACAACAGGCTCGACCACGACCAATCGGTGGCGTGCACACCCGCGTACATACCTATTTCCGAAAACTGCCCTTTGCCCACGTTGAGTTGGAGGTTGTTGCGGGCAAACTGCACATTGTAGCCCTGCGTGAGCTTGAATTTGAAGTTGTAATAAGCGTCTTCTCCTTCGGAGCGTTTGAGGATTTGTGGGTCGTAGGGCAGCATATCGAGCGTAAAAATCTCGGGCAGGAGGTCGTTGTTGAGGTCGGCGATGTCCACCCCCATCGTAAAACGACTCGTGTGGCGAATGCGCGTTTGGAGTTCGTCGCGGTAAGTGCCGTTTTGTTGGTTGATGTAGAGGTAATCGTTTTCGTGAAAATCATTGCCCACATACACATCGGGGTAGCCGTCCCAATTCACATCGCCCAGCCCTAAGCCTAATCCATAACCCACCACCGAGGAATTAATCCCGATTTTTTGGGTAATTTCCTCAAAAAAAACTGTCTTTGTATCCCCCTTCGGGGGTTTGGGGGCTTTGTTTTCAAAAAATCTATCGCCCGCGAGCGGGTGAAAGGTGTTGAGAAAAATATCACGCTTGCCAAAAGTACCGTTTTGGTGGACAGAATGATTGAGTTGGTACAAGTCCAAATCGCCGTCTAAGTCGAAGTCAAAAAAGGCCGCTTGAGTGCCAAAACCCACCAAATCCAACCCGTATTCTTTGGATTTCTCTTCAAAATGAGGAATGCCCTTTTTATCAATTTCTTTACAGATAAAGAGCAGATTGTGGCCTTGTAGCCCCAGAAAATTGCCCACGCAGCTCACGTAAATATCCAGTAGTCCGTCTTGGTTGATGTCCACTACCGACACGCCCGTAGACCACGCTCCCCCCGCCCGTGGTGAGGGGGCAAAAGCAGCCTTTGTAACATCTTCAAATTGCAGCCTTCCTTTGTTGAGAAATAATTGATTGGGAACTTGGTTTCCCGTAAAAAAAATGTCTATCAGGCCATCTTTGTTGAAGTCGCCCGCGCCTACGCCTCCGCCGTTGTAGAAGTACATGTAATTGAAGATGTTGAGGTCGGGCGTGGGTTTGAGCGAATTGACAAAATGGAGTCCTGTTTGCTCGGCACTCAGTACGCGAAACTTGGGTTCGGGCGTTGGGTGACAGCCAACGAGTGTCAATAGCAGTAAGGCTGGAAGCCTGCTAGCGAGAGAAAGGAAATTAACAAGACTTCTCGTCATTGCGTTTTTGCGGTTAAAGCGAAATAATCAACCATTTGTGATTATTTTTGATTGTACTTTGTTTTTACACTAAATTTGACTCATTACTTAGACAAAAGACATTGTTATGAAACAGATAACGCTTAATATTCCTGATGACAAGTTTACTTTCTTTATGCAGTTGGTTCGCTCACTAAACTTTGTTCAAGTAGCTGAACCTAAATCTGAATATAGCCCTGAATTTGTGGCGAAAGTTCACAAAAGCCAACAAGAGTATAAAGAGGGAAACTATATCACTGTTGAGAGAGAAAACTTTAAAGAATCATAATGAGTCTACTCCACTCCTTATTTTTTCTGTCAT
>JALOLW010000498.1 GCA_025455795.1 Spirosomataceae bacterium | reverse complement strand
CGCTACCGCGCCCTCGCCTACGCGCTATATGAGCAGCTTTGGAAGCCGCTCAATATCAACACCGAGCGGGTGGTCATCGCCCAAGATGGCGTGTTTTTGCCCTTTGAAGCCTTTTTGACCGCGCCCAACGGCAATGATTTTTTGCTCAAACGTCACGCCATTAGTTACACCTACTCAGCCAAGTATTTGAAGCCCCCTTACCCCCGAAGGGGGAATAACTTACTTGGGGGCTTCGTGGGTTTTGCGCCTGAGAGTTTTGCGGCGGGGTTGAAGCAAGTACCGTTGAGTGGTTCGGCGGCGGTACTGCAAGAAGTGGGGCAAAATTTTTGGTTTGGCAAAAAACTCGTCCATACCGAAGCAACCAAAGCCAATTTTTTACGCTATGCCCCCGACGCTCGCGTTATTCAGCTTTTTACGCACGCCGAAGCCGACAGCACCGAAGCCACCGAACCAAAGGTGTATTTTCAAGATGCGGCCTTGCGGCTATCGGAGTTGAATCAAGTGGAGCGTTTTGGAGCGCAGTTGTTGGTGTTGTCGGCTTGTCAGACGGGTGTGGGGGCCAACCAGCGTGGTGAAGGCGTGTTTAGTTTGGCGCGGGGCTTTGCGGCTTTGGGTATTCCGAGTACCATCACCACGCTTTGGCGCGTCGAAGACCAGCCTACCTACGAGCTTACGAAGCTGTTTTACAAATACTTACACCAAGATTTACCCAAAGATGTAGCCCTCCAACGCGCCAAACTCGACTGGCTCGCGCAGGGCGGGGCTGCCGACGCACTCCCCGCACAGTGGGCAGGCATGATTTTGGTAGGCGACGCGCAACCTTTGCCTGTTTCGGGTTTACAGTTTGTAGTTTGGGGGTTGGGCGTTTTGTTGGCGTTGGGTGCCTTTTGGTGGTGGCGGCGAAAGCTCAACTGAACACTTCGGCCAAGTCAATGGCCAAATCGGGGAAGGTGGGAGAAGTGAGGATTTCGGTCATGGGGCGCAAATTCTACGCGCTCCTCAAACTGCCAAAGCAGATAATCGGCGTAGGAGTACGTAGCCGTAGGGTCGAGGGTGGTGAAGTCGGTGACGATGCTGGACATGGATTTGGGTGGTTTCAGCAAAAATAATCAATTTCTCAGAAATCGCAGTAGGTGTGTATCAAGGGTTTTGAGACTGCATACCCAGAGGTTGGGCCTCAATATGAAATCATCAGCCGATGGCGTAACGACCAAGAGAGGAGGACTCCCCAAATCGTTGAGGGCGAGGGTCGTTCCCTTGCTCAAGGTAGGGACATTGCTCAATTTTATTTCAATGGCCAGTTTGATTTGAAGGTCTTGCTCAATGACCAAATCCAATTCGGCACCGTCAGCGGTGCGATAGTAAAACGCCAACTGATTGAAGTGTAACTGCGAGATCACTTGCTCAATCACGTAGCCCTCCCACGAACCTCCCGCCACGGCATGCCCCATTAGGTTTTCGTAATTCGTAACGGAAAGCAAATGGTGCAACAAACCGCTATCACGTAGATAAATCTTAGGCGTTTTGGTAAGCCTTTTGCCGATATTGACAAAATATGGCATCAGTCGTCGGATGAGAAACGACTGCTCAAAAAAATCTAAATACAAACTTACCAAACTGGCCCTAATACCGAGCGAATTGGCCAGCATGGCTTGGTTGAGTTGATGGCCTTGAATACTCGCTATCATCATCAACAAACGCCGTAGTTGGACAGGTGAGGCCGACAGTCCCAGTAGCGGCAGGTCTCTTTCGAGGTAGTTTCTTACAAAATCTTCCAGCCATTTTTGTTGTTGCTCAACGGTCGAAGCCAAGAAGGCGTTGGGAAATCCTCCCGTTAGCCAATGCTTTTGAACATCAACCACTTGCGTCGCTATTTCACGATAAAGCAAGGGCTGCATTTCGTAGTAGGCAATTCGACCCGTAAGCGATTCAGAGGTGTTTTTGAGCAGTGTAAACGAGGCCGACCCCAGTAAAATGAATCGGGCAGCTTGGCGGTCTTGGTCAATGAGGCTTCGCAGGTTTGGAAAAATTTCGGGTAGTCGCTGAACCTCATCCAAAATCACCGTTTGGTCTTGGAGCGATGCCAAAAAAGTCAATGGGTCGTGGGCGAACTTGGCCAAGTCACTACTTCGCTCTAAGTCAAAATAAGTGCTTTTTTTGCTCAATTTGGTTTGTAAATGCCTGATAAAGGTCGTTTTGCCTACTTGCCGAGGCCCCAAAATAGCCACGGCAGGCTGAAAGCTCAATCCAAACAGCACTTGCGATTCGATGCTACGCTCAATCATTCTACAAAGGTTTATTCCCGTAAATATACAAAAAATTGACACGATTACGGGAATAAACTTTTCTATTTTTAGCTCAAACCTCTGCTTACATCGCTTCCACCTCCCCAAAATTGGGTACTTGCGGCCATTTCCCTTTCACCGAATTTTGTCTAATACGGCCCAAATGTCTTCTGAAAGCATAGAAAGGTGGTTAGAAAATAGATGCTACATTTACTGAATACTACGTTCTCGACTTACTGCCAATCAAGATTTCAGATTGTTATCAGTTCGTATTCCGGTTTTAGTATATAACACAGGTCAGGTTACCGTTACTCTAGAAGTGCTAAACAGTTCAGGTGGATCTTTAAGTCCTATTCGAACTATTACATCTGATCCCGTCACTTTTACAACAACTCATTCCTCAACTCCTGTATTAACCCAATTTAATTTTTCAGTAAGCAATACTATCCAGTCCTCTTGGGGACCAAACTTAGGTTTACGAATCAACAATTATACTCAACTAAGTGGATTTAATGGGTTTGTCGGAGGGTGGTATCAGTCTGGGACTTATACATACCCTTATAATTCTACCCCTGCCGGTATTGTATCCATTACGTCATCTAGAACAAATGGAAGTATAGCTGCAAATAATTATCACGCCATTAGGTAGCCATGAAAGGCGG
>JALOLW010000083.1 GCA_025455795.1 Spirosomataceae bacterium | reverse complement strand
TTTGAAAAATCAAAATCAAACACTTTCAAGCGGGCCGTGCTTTGGGCGGTGAGATTAATAGTCACGATTTCTGCCTCGCCGTTGTCATTGGCCGAAAAGTGCGTAATTTTGGATTTGTTGGTCCCCGTCGTTACGTCATATTCTTTATCGCGGGTAATGCCCGTCACGTTGAACCGCTTGGCATAAGTCACACCCGACTTGCCGTCGAGGTAAATTACGTTATAAATCTTCCGCTCGTCGTTTTTCTTAAACACCGATACGTACAAGATGTCCTTGCCCACAAAAACCTTGTCGGCCACGCGCACGATTTTGTACTTGCCATCTTTCCGAAACACGATAATGTCGTCAATATCCGAGCAGTCCATTACGTATTCCGTTTCGGTCTTTTTGAGGCCGTAGCCGATGAATCCTTCTTCGCGGTTTACGTAGAGTTTTTGGTTGGCTGCGGCCACTACGGTCGCTGCGATGGTATTGAACGAGCGAATCTCGGTACGACGTTCGCGGCCTTTGCTGTATTTTTTGAGGAGGTCTTTGTAGTAGTTGATGGCGTATCGCGTCAGATGCACAAGGTGGTCTTCTACTTCCGTGAGTTCTTCGTCGAGCTTTCGCATGGCTTCGTCGGCCTTGAAAGCATCGTATTTAGAAATGCGCTTGATGCGAATTTCGGTGAGTTTCAGGATGTCTTCTTCGGTGATTTCGCGGTAAAAATCGGGTTTGAAAGGCGTCAATCCCGCGTCTATGGTCTGAATCACCGCCTCGAAAGTTTCACATTCTTCGATGTCGCGGTAGATGCGGTTTTCAATGAATATTTTTTCCAACGAACTATGTAGCAGCTTCTCCTTCAACTCAAACCGCCGAATTTCCAGCTCCCGTTTGAGCAAATGCACGGTTTGGTCGTTGCAAGTACGCAAAATCTGCGACACATTGACGAAGTGCGGTTTTTCGTCAATGATGATACAGGCGTTGGGCGATATACTCACCTCGCACTCCGTAAACGCATAGAGCGCGTCTATCGTGATGTCGGGCGAGACGTTGGGGGCAAGGTGTACCAAAACCTCGACATTTTTGGAGGTCAAATCCTCCACTTTCCGAATCTTGATTTTGCCTTCGTCGTTGGCTTTGATGATAGAATCTTTGAGCGACGTCGTGGTTGTTCCAAACGGAATCTCTCTGACAATCAATGTTTTTTTATCCAACTCTTCGATTTTGGCCCGAACGCGCACTTTACCGCCGCGTTGACCGTCGTTGTAGTTGGTCACGTCTATTTGTCCCCCCGTCGGGAAATCGGGAAAGAGTGCCACTTTCTCGCCTTTGAGCAGGGCGATAGAAGCCTCGATGAGTTCGATGAAATTGTGCGGGAGGATTTTGGTCGAAAGCCCCACGGCGATACCTTCTACGCCCGATGCCAGCAAGAGCGGAAACTTCACGGGCAGCGTGACAGGCTCGCGCTTGCGTCCGTCGTAGCTGAGTTGCCACTCGGTGGTGTCTTCGTTGAAAATGACATCATTGCCAAACTTCGACAACCGTACTTCAATGTAGCGGGGTGCGGCGGCGCTGTCGCCCGTGCGGATGTCCCCCCAGTTGCCTTGTGTATCAAAAACCAACTCTTTTTGGCCCATATTGACGATGGCCTCGTTGATAGAAGCATCGCCGTGGGGGTGGTACTGCATGGTAGCCCCGATGACGTTGGCCACTTTGTTAAACCGCCCGTCGTCCATTTCTTTGAGGGCGTGCAAGATACGTCGTTGAACGGGCTTGAGGCCGTCTTCAATGTTGGGAACGGCACGCTCCAAAATCACATACGAGGCATAATCTAAAAACCAGTTTTGGTACATATCAGCCACGCCAGACTGGTCGTGGAGAGCGTCATTTTCAGGAAGATTGTCGGTAGTCAAATCGGTCATATCAAAGGTTTAGCGTACTGCGTCAAATGGTGTTTTGTAGGCTTGTTATCGTTTTTTTACGTCGTAAATATACGCAATCCTGCCTTTTTTTACAAACTTTTGGTGGGTCTTTCCTCCTAAGCCCTCGACAGCGTAAAGGGACGCTGCGCGTCTAATTTAAGAAAAATGAAAAGGAGTATCGTAAACGCCCACATCGAAGACCCACCGTAGCTAAAAAACGGCAACGGAATCCCGATGACAACCATCATGCCGATAGTCATGCCGATATTGACCATGAAGTGAAAAAAGAGTATTCCCGCCACGCAGTAGCCATAAGCCCGCGCAAAGCGGTTGCGCTGTCGCTCGGCCAAAAACACAATACGACACATCAAGCCCAGCAAAATCAACACCACAGCGGCACTTCCCACAAAGCCGTGTTCTTCGCCAATGGTGCAAAAAATAAAGTCGGTGTCTTGTGCGGGGACAAAATTGAACTTGGTTTGGGTTCCATCCAAAAAACCTTTGCCCCATAGTCGCCCCGAACCAATGGCTATTTTGGACTGCGTAACGTTCCATCCAATTCCCATGGGGTCGGCTTTGGGATTGACAAGTACTTCAACCCGCTTCCGTTGGTGCGGTTGTAGCACGTACTTGACAATCAAGTCCACGCTCGTCACAAACACAATCATCAATCCAAAAATAATACTCATGTTGGTCGCTGTTTTGCGCGTGCGCTCGTAGCGAGGAATCACAAATTTGAATACGAGTATTCCCAACGCGACCAAACCAATACTGACATAGACCGCCGAAAAAAACAAAGATAGGATAAACAACACAATGGCAATGAGCAAGATAGCGGGGTAAATTCCTTGAATCCCTTCGCGGTAAAGCATGACCATAAACGCCGCAAATACCAGCGCGCAGCCCGTTTCTTTGGAGGCCAAAATCAGTACCATCGGTAATAAAATCAAACCCGCCGCCCAGAGTTGATCTTTGAATTTGGTCAGGTTTATATTGGGCTGAACCGCGTATTTGGCCAGCATGAGGGCCGTCCCTATTTTGGCAAACTCGGCGGGTTGAAGCGAAAAAGCCCCCAATTTTATCCACGACCGCGACCCGTTGACATTGGACCCAATCACCAACACCAAAAGCAGCAGAAAGATACAAGCCCCGTAAATAATGGGTGCAAAGGCTTCCCAAAATTTGTGGTCAATCACCAAAATCGAAATGATGAGCAGCACCCCCGTACCAATAAACATCAACTGTCGGCCTGCGTTGTTGGCAAGGTCAAAGAGTTTGGTTTGGTCTTCGGGGTCATAGACCGCCGCATAGACGTTGAAAAGCCCCATAATCACACAAGACGCGTACATAAGTACCGTCAGCCAATCTAAATTCCTCGCAATCTGTTCGTTTCTTGCCACTTCGTTCTGTTATTCGTTATTCGTTATCCGTTATTCGTGCCGACTGTTTACTACCCACTTTCACTTCTGTTTGTACAATGACCGCTTCGGGTTTGGGCTTGGCAGGTTCTTTTTTCTCGGCGGGCGCATCAGGTTTCTTCGGAAGTTGTGACTTGGGAATAATCACGTTTTGGAGGAAGTTTTTGTTTTTCCACTCGTTTTCGTAGGCTTGCCGGTCCACCTTTCCTTTGACAAATTTTTCAATAATGAGCGAAGCCACGGGGGCTGCCGCAAACCCACCAAAACCTGCATTTTCGACGAAGACCGCAATCGCAATTTTGGGATTGTCTTTGGGCGCAAACGCGATAAAAATAGAATGGTCTTTGCCCTTTTTGTTTTGGGAAGTTCCCGTTTTGCCGCACATCACTATATCGGGGATATTGGCCCCGCGCGACACCGTACCACGCACCACGGCCATTTCCATGCCATTGACGATAGGCACAAAATACGCCCGATTGACGCCCGTTTCGTGTACCTCTTTGTACTGAGGCAACGGATTGTCGTTTTTGCCGATGCCCTTGACCAAATGTGGGATTTTGTACCAACCCCGATTGGCAATCGTAGCGGCCAAGTTGGCCAATTTGAGCGGAGTAATGAGTAATTCGCCCTCCCCGATGCCCAAAGAGGCTACCGTCGAAAACTTCCACCCTTTTTTACCGTAAATCTTGTCATAAAACGCCACATCGGGCAGTTTGCCAAGGGCTTCGCTCGGCAAGTCCACGCCAAGTCGCTGACCAAACCCAAATTTCTCGACGTAGC
The DNA here is from genome assembly GCA_025455795.1 of Spirosomataceae bacterium. GTDB lineage: Bacteria > Bacteroidota > Bacteroidia > Cytophagales > Spirosomataceae > Runella. The sequence goes on along the minus strand of JALOLW010000083.1, from coordinate 6,908 downwards.
TGTGCCATTTTTCCAGCCCGATAGCCGACGCTTTGAAGGCATTTTTTTCGGCATTGGCGTACAACATTCGTCGAAAAACGTGGTAAAAATACGGATTGCACGACCACTGAATCGCACTGTGTACGCCCGATATGCCGCCGTGTCCGTGGCATTTGACGGGTGCCCCCGCGTGGCCAAAAATACTTCCCGGCCCAATCGCCCCCTCTTGCATTGCCACCAACGCCTGCACGGTTTTGAAGGTCGAGCCGGGGCGGTAGTTGCCCATCACGGCGCGGTTGAGAAGTGGGCGGTAAGGATTGAGTGCCAATTGGGCGTAATTCTTAGAAAATTCGCGCGTAGCAAACAGCGCAGGGTCATAGCTTGGGGCCGACGTAATGGCCAAAATCTCTCCCGACGAAGGCTCAATAGCCACCACTGCCCCCGCTTTGTGGGCCATGAGGCTATCGGAATATTGTTGTAAATCAAGGTCAATGCTCGTGTAGAGGTTTTGTCCCGCCAACGCCGTCGTGTCGAGTTCGCCGTCTTTCCACGGACCTTTGTTTACGCCGTGTACGTCTTGCATCACATAGCGCACGCCCCTGCGTCCGCGTAGCTGTTCCTCGTAAAACCTCTCCAATCCGCTCTGCCCCACCAAATCTCCTTGTCGGTAATAAGGTTCTTCCTGCGCGTCGAGTTGTTTTTGGGAAATTTCGCTCACGTACCCCAGCGCGTGGGCGAGCGTGGGCGCCGAGTATGTCCGAATGGAGCTTTTTTGGTATTCAAATCCCGGGTAATCCACCATCGCGTCTTGCACCCGCGCAAAGTCTTCTTTGGAAAGCCCCCGCACAAAAAGCGACGGCTTCACGGGCGAGTACCTCCGAGCCGTTTTCATCAAACTGTCAAATTCGTAGCGACTGATATTGAGCAAGTTACAAAACGACAACGTATCAGACACCTTGGCTTTGTTGGGCGTAACGTAAATGTCATACACGAGGGTATTATAAACAATCAGTTTGCCGTTGCGGTCATAGATTTGCCCACGCATCGGCACGTCGGCAATGGCCTTGATAGAGTTACTGGAAGTTTCGTAGGTATTGTCTAATACTTGCAAATACAAAAGGCGAGAAATGTAAAGAATGGCGACCAGCACAAACAGCCCATACACGTAAAATTGTTTTTTCTCCGACATTGTCGCGTAATTTTGAATGATTTACGCAAAGTTCGTGCTTTTTTTATGAATTTACCATCCCGCCCCTTTGGTTTTTGTTTTGATACGACACAAATACATATCGGCGGTGATGTAGAGCGTACTTCCGTCTTCACCCCACGCGCAGTTGGCGGTAGCTTCGCCCGTGTCTATGCGTCCGAGCAGCTTGCCCGCAGGGGTCAAAACCAACACGCCCCCGGGGCCAGTAGCCCATAAGTTGCCGTCTTTGTCCACGCGCAAACCATCGGGCAAGCCCGGTAGTCCTTGCTTGACCATCGGAGTAGCGTCAAACAGCACTTTACCCGCGCCCAAAGCACCGTCGGTCTGCACTGGAAAAGCCATGATCACCGCTTTGTCGGGGTCTGATTGCGCCACGTACAGGGTCTTTTCATCGGGCGAAAACGCGAGTCCGTTGGGGCGGGTCATGTCTTTGGTGAGCAGGGTCACCTTGCCGTCGGCAGCTACCCGATACACCCCAAACCACGGCGTTTCGCGGGTGGGGTCTTTGTCTTTCAAGGGCAGTCCGTAAGGTGGGTCGGTGAAATAATACGCGCCGCTGCTGTGCTGCACCACGTCGTTGGGGCTGTTGAAGCGTTTACCGTCGTAGTTATCGGCAATCGTTTTCTTACCACCGTTAGTTTTGAGGGGCAGTACAGACACCCGACGGTCACCGTGTTCGCACGACACCAACTCACCTTTTTGATTGATAATCAACCCATTGCTCCCAGGTTCGTTGCCGTATTCAAGGCGACCTGTATAGCCCGAAGGTTTCAAAAACGGGGTCAATCCGTCTCTCGAACTCCACTGATAAACCGTATTGGCGGGTACGTCTGAAAACAACAAATACCCCCCGTCTTTGACCCATGCAGGGCCTTCCGACCACACAAAACCCGATGCCAACACTTCAATTTTGGCCTCGGCAGCGACCAGTCCATCCAAGGCCGCGTCTAAGCGAACCACCTTGCCGATGGTGGGAAAATTTTGCGACATAGCTACGTGCATGACAATGTTTAAAAGCCCGAGAGCAATGATTTTTTGAGGTATTATTTTCATTTTCAAACGATTATTGTTTTGAAAAACCGCCGTTACAAATTCTTCTTTTTCATCTCCTGCACGGCGTGGTGGGCAGCGCGGGCGGTGAGGGCCATGTACGTAAGCGAGGGGTTTTGACAAGCCGACGAAGCCATGCTCGCGCCGTCGGTCACGAAGACGTTTTTGCAAGCGTGTACTTGGTTGAAGCCGTTCAAGACCGAGGTTTTGGGGTCGCGGCCCATGCGAGCGGTGCCCATTTCGTGGATGGCGAGGCCCGGTGCTTGGTGATTGTCAAACGCCGCCGTGACTTTGATGCCCGCGGCGGTCATCATTTCTTGCGCTTGGGCGATGGCGTCTATCACCATTTTGTCTTCGTTTTCGCGCCATTGGCAATCAAACTTCACCGTGGGCAGTCCGTATTTGTCTTTTTTCGAGTGGTCGAGTTCCAATTTGTTGTCAAAATGCGGCAACATTTCGCCCATACCCGTCATACCAAACGTCCAAATCCCTGGCTTTGAGATGTTTTCTTTGAAATCTGCCCCAAATCCTTCCATGCCATTGCCCCGGTCCCAGCCTTGGCGCGAGCCACCACAGGCATACGCATAGCCGCGCACGAAGTCTTTTTGTTTGTCGCCGTACAAATTGCGGAAACGCGGCACGTAAGTCCCCGTGGGCCGACGGCCAAAGTAAAACTTATCGTCAAACTCTTTGCCCTCGTAAATCCCACTGACGCGAATGCGGTAGTTGTGGTCCATGAGATAATGCCCCAACGCCCCGCTGTCGTTGCCAAAACCATTGGGAAAGCGACTCGACGTAGAATTCAACAAAAGCGCGGTGGTGTTGACGGTAGAAGCATTGACAAAAATGATTCGCGCGTAAAACTCCGTGCTTTCGAGGGTGTTGGCATCTATTACCCGCACCCCCGTCGCTTTGCCTTTTTGTTCGTCATAAATCAAACTCTGTACCACCGAGTGAGGCCGTAGCGTGAGGCGACCCGTCTTGACGGCGGCGGGCAGCGTACCCGACTGCGTACTGAAATACGCGCCATAAGGACAGCCTCGGTTGCACCAGTTGCGCGACTGACACGCCGCCCGCCCCAGTGCCGTGTGAATCGCAGCGGGTTTGCTCAAGTTGGCAGTGCGGCTCATGATAAAATGACGGTCGGGAAATTTGGCCTTGACGGTTTTTTGGAAGTGTTTTTCCAAACAATTCATTTCAAATGCGGGCAAAAACTCACCATCTGGCACCGATTTGATGCCGTCGCGGTTGCCTGCTACCCCGATAAATTTTTCGACGTAACTGTACCACGGTGCCACGTCGGCGTAGCGGATGGGCCAATCTACCCCGATGCCTTCACGGCCATTTTCGAGGAAGTTGTCTTCGTTCCAGCGCTGCACCCACCGCGCCCACATCAGCGATTTACCGCCTACTTGGTAGCCGCGCGTCCAGTCAAAAGGCTTTTCTTGGAGATAAGGCTGTTCGTCGTCTTTCACAAAAAAATGATGCCCGTATTCATTGACCGCGTAGCCCGTTTTGCCCTGAATAGGCACGCGCTCGGCGAGTTCGAGGGGCAAGCGGCCACGGTGGGTCATTTCCCAAGGCGACGACATCGTGGTAGGATAGTCTGAAACGTGCTTGACATCGCGGCCACGCTCGAGCATAAGCACCCGTAAGCCTTTCTCAGTCAGCTCTTTGGCAGCCCAGCCACCGCTTATCCCCGACCCAATCACAATGGCATCGTAAGTATTGTTTTTTTGTGCGTCAATGTTGAAGTTCATATTCTATTTTTTTTAAAAAGTCCATTTTCAACTTATTTTACCTAAAATCCCCTCAAAGTCCGTCGCGGCAAACCACTCAAAATTGCCTTGGTGCTTAAACCACGTGATTTGACGTTTGGCATAGCGGCGCGAGTTGCGTTTGAGGAGTCGCACCATTTCATCGTAGTCGTACACACCCTCAAAATAGTCAAACACTTCTTTGTAGCCCACGGTTTGGAGGGCGTTGTGGGTGCGATATGCTTCCAACGAGCGCACTTCTTCTACCAGTCCGTCGGCGAGCATTTTGTCCATGCGGGCATCTATGCGGGCGTAGAGGTCGGCGCGGTCGCGGTCGAGGGCGATTGGGACAATCTCAAAAGGCCGCTGTGCGGTCTGCCGCGCCCGAAACGACGAAAAAGGCTGACCCGTCAGGAGGCACACTTCCAACGCCCGCACCACGCGTTGGGTATTTTGGAGGTCGTTTTGGGCGCAATAAACGGGGTCTAACGCTTGCAGTTGCGCTTGAAGCGACGCCAACCCTTCGGTGTCGAGGCGGTTCATGAGTTCGGCACGGAGCGCGGGCGGGGTTTCGGGCAAATCGTCCAAGCCCTCGCACAATGCCTTGATATACAGTCCCGAACCGCCCGTGGCAATGACCGTGTCGTGGGTTTGAAAAAGCCGTTCCAACAACACCAACGCATCGCGCTCAAACGCCCCCGCACTGTACAGGGTTTGGATAGAATGAGAGTTGATAAAATGATGCGGTACACCTCCCAACTCGTCCAGTGTTGGTTTGGCCGTGCCGATGTTGAGTTCACGGTAAAACTGCCGCGAATCTGCCGAAATCACCTCGGCACGAAGTGCTTGGGCAAGACGCACGCACAAGTCGGTTTTGCCTACGGCGGTGGGACCCGCAATGACCACGAGGCGTTTGGGCATGGAAACGTTTAGATTAATTTTCGCTCAAAAATATGGGTTTTGATTGAGTAAATTGCTGTGATGTGTCCTCTTAACATAAAGTTGGAACACGGATTGGTGGCACGACTTAGAGTCGTGCCACCAATGACAGCCCCTTCAAAAAAACTCTCCTTCGGGGCAGGAGGCTTCACTACATTATGAAAAAAATACTTTTACTTTCGTCTTTGTTGTTGGGTGCTGCGGCCCTGTTTGTATCGTTTCAAAAGGCCAAACCCAAGAAACGCCGCCCCAACATCGTCTTTATCATGTCCGACGACCACGCCTATCAGGCGATTTCAGCGTACAGCAATCGGCTTACGCAAACGCCCAACATTGACCGAATCGCACGGGAGGGCATGATTTTCAACAACGCCTGCGTGACCAACTCCATCTGCGCGCCTTCGCGGGCGGTGATTTTGACGGGCAAACACAGCCACCTCAACGGAAAAATTGACAACTATTTTCCGTTTGATACCACCAACGTCACCTTTCCCCAACTCCTGCAAGCCAATGGCTATCAGACCGCTATGTTTGGCAAACTGCACTTTGGCAACAATCCCAAAGGCTTTGACGAGTTCAAAATCTTACCCGACCAAGGGCATTATTACAACCCCGATTTTATCACCAAAAAACAAGGCCGAATCAAACTCACGGGCTATGTCACTGATTTGATTACGGACTTGACGCTGGATTGGCTCAAAAACGACCGCGACCAAGAAAAACCGTTTTTTTTGGCGTACCTGCACAAAGCCCCCCACCGCGAGTGGCTGCCCGCCGAGCGGCATTTCAGAACGTTTATCCACAAAACCTTCCCCGAACCTGCCACGCTGTTTGACAACTACGAAGGCCGTGGACGCGCCTCCAAAGAAGCAGAAATGAACCTCCTGACGCATATGAACTGGGCGGGTGACTCCAAGATTTTCCCCGAAAACATAAAAGCGTTGGGCATTGCGGAGTCGCACCCGTATGATATTCGCAACTACAACGGCACCGTCAATCGCATGAACCCCGAGCAGCGCAAAGTGTGGGATGAAGTCTATGGAAAAATGAACGAGGCTTTTGTCAAAACCTACCCCACCATGACCGCCACCGACAAAATGAAATGGCGCTACCAACGCTACATGCAAGACTACCTGGGCTGTATCGCAGCCGTGGACGAGGGCGTGGGTAAAGTGCTGGACTTCTTGAAACAGAACAACTTAGAAGAAAACACCATCGTGGTCTATACTTCCGACCAGGGCTTTTATTTGGGTGAACACGGCTGGTTTGACAAGCGTTTTATTTTTGACGAATCGTTCAAAACGCCTCTTTTGGTCAAGTGGCCAGGGGTGATAAAAGCGGGTTCTAAAAACGCCCAAATGGTGCAGAACTTGGACTTTGCCCAGACGTTTTTGGAAGCGGCAGGTGTCAAAGCCCCCGCCGATATGCAGGGCGAGAGTTTGGTGCCGATTTTTAAGGGCAAGGGCAAAAATTTCAGGGATGCGGCCTACTACCACTACTACGAATACCCCAGTGTCCATATGGTAAAACGCCACTACGGCATCGTGACCGAGAAGTACAAACTCGTGCATTTTTACCACGACATAGACGAGTGGGAACTATACGACCGTACCAACGACCAAAATGAGATGAAAAACGTGTATCACGACCCCCAATACGCCCAAGTGCGAACCATGCTGCACCAAAAATTGGCCGCGTTGCGGATCAAGTACAAAGACTCCGAAGCGTTGGACAAAATGTACATCGAAAAGTACAAGGAATTAGAAAAACGCGGGGCGATTTCGCGCTGATTCGTACCTGCGCGGCGGTTAAAAGCGCGAACCATCAAGATTTGGAAAACTACAGTTCATTGTCTAATTTCGTAAAACAAGTCAAAGCCTCCAAATAATACAAAAAGTACGGCAGGAATAATGCAGTGGTAAATGAGAATAGTACAACAACTATTTATTTTTCAGGTTCTTTATGAAAGGGTCTGA
>JALOLW010000497.1 GCA_025455795.1 Spirosomataceae bacterium | reverse complement strand
CCAATGCCCAAAACCCAGGCCAAATTTTTGATTTTTTGGAAGCCATACTTGTCTATGGCTGAGGCAAAGACCACCAAGCGGTCGTCGGGGTCGGTGAAATACACGCCCACAATTTCTCGCTCTCCTTCGCGCCACCGGATTTCTTTTTCGAGTCGAACTCGATTGAGGGTGTTTCTATCCACTTTCAAAACGTCCGTGCCGCTTTCATAAATCAACGAATCCTGGTAATTGTAAATGATGATTTCCTCGTCGTTGAGTACTGTGATGTGATTTTCGTCAAGTAGTTTGTAGAGTTCACGGCTGATGACCTCACTTCCAAAAAACATTTTGGCAGAGGTAGTAGCTTCTGCATCAAGTCGTTGATAAAACTCAAGCCGCCGTTGTTGTTCGCTAATCATATAAATGATGATGCAAAAAAGTAGCAACAATACCGAAACCACGGCGGTAAATAGCAGCGTCAGTCGGGTACGAATTTTCATTTTTCTTTGAGCGTGTAGCCCATGCCTACCACGGTTTGAATGAGTTTTTTGTCGAAATCTTTGTCAATTTTTTTGCGAAGATAATTGATATAGACTTCGATAAAATTGGTGCCAGTATCAAAGCCAATGTCCCATACATCCACGGCAATGTCCACCTTCGACACCACGCGGTTGCGGTTGCGCATGAGGTATTCGAGGAGGCCAAACTCTTTGGCGGTGAGGTCAATGGTCTGACCGCCCCGTCGTGCCACTTTTTGGTCAAGGTCAAGTTCCAAGTCGGATACGCGCAGCACGTTGGAGGGTTCGGCAGGGGCGGTGCCAGCGGTTGCTCTTTTGAGGAGGGCTTTGAGTCTTGCCAAAAGCTCCATAAAATCAAACGGTTTGACCAAATAATCATCCACGCCAGCGTCGAAACCCGAGAGCTTGTCGGCGGTGGTGCCGAGGGCGGTGAGCATCAAGATAGGCACGTGGGTATTTTTGGTACGGATGTACTGCGCGAGTTCTACGCCATCCATCAGCGGCATGTTTACGTCGAGCATGATGAGGTCGTAGGTGTTTTGGTCAAAATACTGCTGACCTTCGCGCCCGTCGGCGGCTACTTCTACTTCATAGCCCTGTTTTTCAAGCCCTTTTTTGATAAAGGCCGCTACTTTGGTTTCGTCTTCTACGACCAGCACTCGGGTTGCGCTCATTTGATATGAATGTTTGTTGGAATAAAAACCTCAAAAAAGCGACGATTGTTAAAATCGGGGGCATTAATTCTCTGGCGCGTACCAAAACGGAATCGCTACGTGCGTCACAAAGCGTGTTTTGGGTAGGCTATCGGTTGCCATCGTTTTGATATAGAGCGTATTACGGCCTATTTTGCAGTTTTGGGTAGGAATATACGCCGTGAGGCCCTCCGTTTGTTGAACACCGTGTTTTTCAAACATCAACTCGACTTCTTGGTAAGTGGAATCATTGATAGAGATTTGAAAATACTTTTGCAGACACGCCAACTTCGCTTTGTCCAAAATAAGTCGTTTCTGGAATCCCCTGAGGCTATCGGCTGGTTCGGGCAGTTGGCAGATTTTTTCTACGTCGGTGTCCATCCGGCGGACGTAGTTGATAAATACCTTCAAAAACGGTTCTCGTATTATATCGGCTTGGATAGCGGCTTCGTCTATGGCTTCTTCGTCGGTGCGGAGGTTGTCGTAATTGTTGGGCATGAGCCGATGTTCGGATGTCCCACTGCTGAAATATTGCCTCGGTTCGAGCCATGGAAGGCCATTGTATTCAAATGTTTTTCTAACAAAAAAGAACATACTCATGCTAAAAAACATCAACCCCATGAGCGTTGAAAAAGTATAGTATTTTTTGAGAGAAACATGAGAAGCAAAAGTGAGCAAAATATAGTTAATGGGCTTATAAAGACCCATATACATCCATGACGAGCTTTTGGCCACTTGGGTATAGACTTTGCCCCAAAATGGATGCTCGCGCATTCGTTTTTGACTCAAAACCATTATTGATACCCCCAAAATTAGAAAAAAAGCAGTGACAATATTTTTGATGATTTCACCCCATTGTTCATAAAATTCAGGCGTGAGACTCTTGAAAAATATGGCTAAGATAAATCCTATCAAATAGAGCATAGACATCATAATTCCAAAAAGCACCAACACAAACGCAATCGAAAAAAGCTGACTGCACAGGCGGTCGAGACTGACAATAAAATCGTCGGAGTCGCCGAACTGTTTGCGGTATATTTCTTGGATTTGGTCGTTTACCTTGGGGAGTTTTTCATAGATGATACCGTCGGGATAGACCGCCCGTAGCCCCACCATGCCTACCCAAAACGCCCGCAGCACAAAATGCCCAATAAAAGTAGCAATAAGCAGGTAGGAAATAGTTTCGGCAAAACCATACGCCATGACAGGTACAACCAATTGGGAGACGTCATCGCTGGTTTGATAGTTTTCAAAATAAGCGTCTAAGGCAGACTCGGTAATTTCTGGCAAAAACGAGGTCGAAAAGATAGCCGCACCTGAAATGAGCATCTCTAAGTTCCAGCTTTGTCCTGCCAATTCAGAAATCCAATTTTTGTGGTCGGGTTGTGGTGCATCCATGCAATTAAAGAGGGTTGTTTATGCAGAATGCAAAGATGCAAGTCTATGGATTAGTTCGCTACAATTTTTGAGAAAATTTTATACTGGATTTGTACGAGACCGCCCGAGTCAAAATCAAAACTGCACCCGTTGGGTTGCCAACAGTTTTTTGTCGGTAATCAACAACATTACCAATACTGCTCATGGAGTGGGCATCATCTTTGGTAAAATTCAAATATATTGGCCTTTTTTATCTTACAACATCTCAAATCAACTTACTCTTGTTACATACCATGCGAAAATTATTCTACACTTTGGCCTTACTTTGGCTGTCATTCGTTGCGGTTTTTGCCCAAACGCCCCGACGTCAAACCGTCGTTTCTA
>JALOLW010000082.1 GCA_025455795.1 Spirosomataceae bacterium | reverse complement strand
TGTAATTCCATATTCTCGAGCAATCTCCTCCAAGCGTTTGTCTATGGCTGTTTCTAAGCCGAGGTACTTATGTCCAATATTGCTAAACGAAATCCGAATGATGGGGTGTGTCTGAGCCCAATCCCATTTGTCTTCGATAAAAAGCCCTTTGAACAACTCTTTTTTTGCCAAAAACAAACATTCAAATGTGCTGATGAGCAATGACTTCCCGAATCTGCGTGGACGCGAGAGGAAGTAATATTTGCTTTGAGTGACGAGTTTGTGAACAAATTCAGTTTTATCCACGTACAAATAGCCGCCATCGCGGATTTCGCCAAAATCTTGGATGCCTATGGGGTATTTCTGACTCATTGTTCGGGTGATTCGTTGGACAAATAAGAACTCTAACTACTCTACGCTCATCGTCAATCGTTCTTTGCGCCGCCTTGTTGTCCTGCTTTGGGTTGTTGGGTCTGTTGAGCTTCGCGCATGGGGTTGGGTCCGCGCTGAAAACCTTGCGATTTGAACACTTGAAAACGTGTTGGTTTGGCAGGCTGACGTGGGAAAGCGTTGTCTTCTTCGTCAATGTCGGCGATTTCGCGGTAGGGGTCGAGGGTCCACTGTGTCACGCGCTTTTTGGTGGTGATGACTTTGGAAATTTCTACGTCGTTCAATCGCCAGATTTCGGCAGGGAAACGCGCCACCGAATCAGTACCGTCTTCAAACTGCATCTTCACGATGACGGGCATGGGCAAACCACCTTTGTTTTTGACTTTGAGGGTATAAAAATTCAAGCCTGATTCGACCAACTTCCGCTCGTCGGGGGTGAGGCTTGCCAAATACGCTTCGTATCTTTTTTTGTCGGCATCGGTCACTTTATAGGGGTCGTAGCTGTTGTAAAAATCCTTCATATCGGGATTTTTCTCCACCACCGTTTCTTTGATGTCTTGGCGGTCTCTCATTCTGGCCATCGTTTCACGTTTTTCGTTGGCCGTTTTTCGTTGGTCTGCTTTGGTCAGTTCGGGGTTTTGGCTGTCTATCGCAAACCACTCTACCTCAGTCAGTTCTTGATTGGAAGGCTGCGTACCATAAAACCAACCTTTCCAAAACCAATCCAAGTCCACACCACTCGCGTCTTCCATGGTACGGAAAAAATCGGCAGGAGAAGGATGTTTAAACTTCCAGCGGTTGGCGTACTCTTTGAACGCATAATCAAACAATTCGCGGCCCATGATGGTCTCACGAAGGATATTTAGCCCCGTGGCGGGTTTGGCGTAAGCACTCGCGCCCGCGTTGATGAGGTTGTCGGAAGTAGTCATGATCGGCACCAAGTTCTTTTGTTCCTGCTTCATGTAGTCCACAATCCCATACGGTTCGGCGCGGGTAGTGGGGTAGTCGCGGTCCCACTCTTTTTCGGCCAAATACTCCAAAAACGTATCAATACCCTCGTCCATCCACATCCACTGCCGCTCGTCGTTGTTGACAATCATCGGGAAATAATTGTGGCCTACTTCGTGAATCACCACGCTGATGAGGCCGTATTTGGTCCCTGCCGAGTACGTACCATCGGCTTCGGGACGCGGGCCATTGAAACAAATCATGGGGTACTCCATGCCTCCCACGGGGCCGTTGCAAGAGATAGCCACGGGATAGGGGTAGTCGAAGGTGAATTTGGAATACACCCGCAACGTGTGCGCGACGGCTTGGGTGGAGTATTTTTCCCAAAGCGGATTGCCTTCTTTGGGAAAAAACGACATTGCCATCACTTTGCGCCCTCCAAAGTCCACGGCCATGGCATCCCACATGTACTTGCGGCTGGTGGCAAAAGCAAAGTCGCGCACGTTGTCGGCCTTGAAAACCCACGTTTTTTTGGCGGCGTTAGAAGTGGCTTTTTCGGCAGCGGCGGCTTCTTCGGGAGTGACGATATAGACAGGCTTGGTGAGGGCGTTTTTGGCGTCGTTCCAGCGTTTGAGTTGGGCAGCCGTAAGCACTTGGGGCGCATTTTGGAGTTCGCCCGTGGCTCCCAAAACGTGGTCGGCGGGTACGGTGATGGCCACTTTGTAGTTGCCAAAAGTCAATGCAAACTCGCCTTGCTCGATATACTGTTTATTTTGCCAACCGTTCACGTCGTCATAGACACACATACGCGGAAAAAACTGCGCTATTTCGTAAATTCGGTTGCCATCTTTGGGGAAAAACTCATAACCCGTGCGGCGACCACCCCGCGCAAAATCAATGATGCGATAGGTCCAATCTACCGAAAACGCAAAATTCTGCCCCGTCAGCAGTGGCGTGGGGAGTTCTATCCGCATCATGGTTTGGTTGATATTGAAAGGCAACGGTTTGCCTGCTTTATCCTTGACCGACAGTACGTTATAACCCGTTCCTTGGTCGCCGTAGGTCATGGCAGTGGCCAATTCGAGGTTGGCCGTGCTCATTTGCTCAGTAATGGGCAGGTTGCGCACGGTGCGTGTCGCCCCTTTTTTGAAAATATTTTGGTCCAATTGTAGCCAAAGATAGCGAAGCGCGTCGGGCGATTGGTTGAAGTAGGTGACGGTCTCGCTGCCTGTGATGGTTTGGGTGTCGTCGTTGAGTTCTACTTTGATGTCGTAGTCGGCGCGTTGCTGCCAATAGTCACGGCCTGGCGCACCCGACGCGGCGCGGGTGTTGTTGGGCGTGGGGAGTTTGGTGCCAAGCTGCTCAAAGCGATCGTTGGCGTGGTAACTGGGAGCTTGCCCCCTGGCCCCCAGAGGGAGAATGATGGCATAAAATGCAAAAATGAGAATGACAAACGAGATTTCAGATAGTTTTTTCATGAGTGGAAAGGAGTATTTTTACAAAAGTATTCGTTTTAGTTTTTATTAACAAAACTACTACTCAAACGCGATGAAGCGACGAATGGCAATCGCCCACCTGTCTTTGGCAGCACTGGCGCTCAACACTTGGGGCGCACCCCAAAAGAAGAAAAAAGTACGCATCGGCGCGTGTGATTGGTCGCTCAACCGCGCCTGCAATCCCGAAGTGTTTGATTTTGCCAAACAACTTGGCCTCGACGGGGTACAGTTGAGCTACAACTCACGCAATGACCCTACTTATCTCGCGCGGCCTGAAATCCAACAAGCCATGCTTGCTGCTTCTCGCCGTACAGGTGTCAAAATCGGGAGTATTGGCATTGCCGAAATGAACAACGTGCCGCTCAAATCTGACCTCCGCCCCGTGGAGTGGATTTCCAAGAGCATCGAGGCTGCCAAAGCGTTGGGTGTCAAAGTGGTGCTACTGGCTTTTTTTAGCAAAGGCGACCTCCGTGGCGACGAAGCGGGCAAAAAAGTAGTCATCGAAAAACTCAAAGAATTGACCCCCAAGGCCGAAAAAGAAGGGGTAATCTTAGCCATTGAGTCGTATTTGAGCGCGCAGGAGCATTTGGACATCATTGAGGCCGTGGGTTCGCCAGCCTTACAAGTGTATTACGACCCCCGCAACGCCGCCGATGCAGGCCACGACCCTTACACCGAAATACCGATGCTCGGCAAGCGTAATCTCATCTGCGAAATTCACCTCAAAGACAACGACAAACTCCTCGGTCAAGGCTCGCTCGACTGGCCGCGCATCCAAAAACTATTGAGAGAGGTCAAGTTTAAAGGATGGGCGCATATTGAGTGGTCGGTGCCAAAAGGAACGAAAATGGAAGACTGCTACCCCCAAAACGTAAAATACGCCAGAAGTGTATTTGGGTAGAATTGAACTTCAATAGACGGCTTTATAGCCCACGGCATCTACCACGATTTTGGCGATGATTTCGCGCATGATTTCTGAAGTACCGCCTGCGATGGTCCCCACACGCACGTCGCGGTATGCCCGACAGATGGGGTAATCTTCGATGTAGCCGTACCCCCCAAAATACTGCAAACAGCTATCTACGACGCGCTTTTGCATTTCCGAACAGAACAATTTAGCCATCGAACACTCTTTCACGGCCATGTCGCCTTGGGTGTGTTTCCAACAAGTGCTGTACACAAACTCACGCGCTACTTCTATCTCGGTGGCCAAGTCGGCCATGGTGTGACGAATGGCCTGAAACTTGCCAATCGGGCGGCCAAACGCTTGCCGTTCGCTGAGGTATTGGAGGGTTTGTTCCACGGCCCATTGTGCGCCCGATACGGCCATGACAGCCGCCACCAATCGCTCCAATTGGAGGCTTTCCATCAGATAATAAAACCCAAAATGCTCGACTCCGATGAGGTTGGTAACGGGTACGCGCACGTCGTCAAATTTTATCTCGGCAGTATCAGAGCTGTGCCACCCCATCTTGTTGAGTTTGGTGCGGGTCACGCCCTCGGCCTGCAAGTCCACCACGAGGAGACTGATGCCGTTTTGAGTGGCTTCGGGCTTGGTTTTGACTGCCAACGTGATAAAATCGCCGTAAGTACCGTTGCTGATGAAGGTTTTGGCACCATTGACAATGTACTCGTCCCCTTCTCTGATAGCAGTAGTACGAATCGCTGCTACGTCGGAGCCTGTGTCGGGTTCGGTGATGCCGAGCGCGGCTACTTTCTGCCCCGCAATGGCGGGTACTAAATATTTTTCTTTGAGGGCAGGGCTACCCGCTTTGGCAATGTGATTGATGGCCATGAATTGATGTACGCTCACCGCCGTGGCAAAACCACCCATGCCACAACGCGACAGTTCCTCTAAAAATACCACCGAAAACCACAAGTCGGCGTTGGTGCCGCCGTACTGTTCGGGATACATTAAGCCCAAAAAACCCAGCTCGCCCATGCGCTCAAAAATAGAAAGCGGAATGCGTCGCTGGTTTTCCCAGGCTTCGGTGTGCGGAACGACTTCTTTTTCGATAAACTGCCGCACGCTTTGTCTAAAAAGCGCGTGGTCTTCGTTGAAATATTGTGATTTGGGTTTCATATTCAAAGCCCACAACCCCAGCGGGGAGTTTATTGGTTGTTGATTTTTAAATTGAATTCAAAAGAACAGTTTCGTAATCAGTAGTACAATGAGTATAAGTACCACAATGCCAACGTAGTAAAAAACATCAATGAAAGGATAGTCTTGGCGATTCAACTTTTCTAACCACTTGTTAAGCATACGTTTGCAAATTGAAAAATTATGGATAGTTTTGACCTAAAACCTCAACAAAACTACGCGAAAATTTTAATTCTTCCTTTGCCATGAAACGTTTTCTTCCAATATCTATTTGGGCAGCACGGCACGCCAAAACCGCCATTACCTTGATTGTTTTGTTTGAAGTGACTAACATGCTGATAGGTATCACGCTCGGTAGTGCGTGGTGGGCGCGCGTGCCTACTTGGGTACTTTTGACAACGGTAGCGGGGTTGCTCATCTGCCGTCAATTGTTGGCTCAATACGCTCAAATACGGCTCGCCGAACTTTCGGGGAGGCTGCGTTATGTGTTTCAAAGACAAGCACTTACAGGCCTATTTTTGCTCAATTTGTTCACTTTTACAGTAGCAGGGGGCATCATGGGAAGCATGGTGGCTACGCCTGCACCCACGAGTGCGCTGCACGGGAGTATGGGAGCGAGTGAGGTCAAATCTGAACAAAGCAGCGCGACGGCTTCGGCAAAATTCCAAGAAAAAGGGCGCGAAAAAGCCCTCCAACGCATGAAAGACGACCTACCTGCGAACCAAACAGGCAAAAGAATCGGCTACATTGCTTTGTTTGTAGTAGGCATTATCTTGGCTTATTTTTCCGTCTTTTTAGCCTGCAATTTGGCGTGTAGTGGGTATGGTTTGTTGGCAGTGCTGGCATTACTGTTGGGTTTGGGGGTATTGTCTGGTGGGTTTTACTCATTTGGGCGAGGAGTAGGCAAAGACCTCAAACCCTACAAACAAATGACCCAAGAAGAACGCAAACGCGAAAAACGTCGCTATTTTCGCACATTGGCGGGTACGGCGATAGGCATAGCTTTTGTCTGGTTGCTTATTCTCTTTGGGTAAAAAAGCGGCTAAGTCAGCCACTGTGTTTCAATTTTTCGATTTTCCTGTCGTTATTTGTTCAACCAAACAACGTCTATTTTTTTATAATGAAAAGAACCATTCGTATTATCTTGGTAGCAGTGGTAGCCACTCTTTCGGTCACTGCCCAAACCACCCCACCCGCCGACAGCATTTTTGCCAAATACTACGAAGCTACGGGCGGTAAAGCCCTCTGGGACTCGGTGAAAACGTGCCTCGTCAAACAGACCTATCGCTCCAACTCCGCCAACGATTACGACTTGGAAATCAGGGCGTCTGTCCCCCTCCAAGCCCTTTCCAAAATCCGTACCATTATGAAGCGTGATTTCATTTCGGGGATTCGGGGCAACGACGGCTGGGTCAAAGTGCCACTCGGTAGCAAAGACAAAGTGACGCAGTTTCAGACCAGTGACCTCAGCGAAAAAGAGCGTGACAATATGCGGCGTGAGTTGCGCGATATGTGGGGGGCTTTTGACGACTATGCCGCCAAAGCCTACATCGTGACGGTGACAGGGACTGAAAGTATCAACAATACCCCCGTTTATCAGGTCGAAATCAACGGGAAAGGCATCAAATACAACCTGTTTTTTGAGGTTGCCTCGGGCTTGCTCGTGCGCGAACGCCTCACACTGCCCACCAACGAAACCCAAACCCGCGACCACGGCCCGTACATCGCTTCCAAATTTGGGCTGCTGTACCCCAGCGAATCAACGCTCGTGAGCAGCATAGACCGCCGCCCCGTTAAAGTCACTACCCAAATGGAGTTCAATGTCAAACTCCCCGACGATTCGTTTGTGAAGTAAATGCGAAAAGCCGTAAAAGTCATATTGAGTACGTTGGCGGGGCTGCTGTTGTTGCTTTTGGGGGCAACAATCTGGCTTCAAACCGATACGGGTCAAGATTGGCTAACGCGGCAAGTCGTGGGTTTTGTGCGTCAAAAACTCCCCACCCGCTTCGAGATTGCTCAGGTGCGTTTTCAGTGGCCCGATTGGATTGAGTTGCGCGGGTTGTATGTCGAAGATTTGCAGCGCGACACGCTGCTGTCGGGCAAACGGCTGCGCGTAGAGATGGATTTGTGGGGGCTGACCCAAAACCGCGTGGCTATCCGCAAGATAGCACTGGACGATGTTCATCTGCACGTGCGGCGAGACACTGTCTTCAATTTTGACTTTCTGACGCGGGCGTTTAGCAGTCCCGACGCTGCGCCCGACACCACCGCAACGGCCTTAGAGATGCGCTTGGATGCCCTCCTCGCCAAAGGACTGCACCTGCGCTACCAAGACGCCCAAACGGGTACTGACGCCGACCTGCACATTGCCGATGCTACGCTGCGCTTTGCGGCTTTTGACCCCGCCCAAAATCGCTATCACCTTACGAGTAGTACCCTCGCCTCGGCCCACACGAAAGTGCGCCTGTACGCGCCCACTTACCCCACCGCCCCATCTCTACCCGCCGCTTCTGCGCCAAACGATACGCTGGACATACGATTGGGAAAAATTCACTTGCGCGATTATGCTTTTCAGTACCACGACGAGCGGAGTGGGACGATCTCAAACGTTAAGATAGGCCAGCTCAAACTCGAAAGTGGGCCGCTTTCGTTGGTAAAAATGGAGGCAATATTTCCCCAGATAGACTTACAAAACGGTGATTTACAAGTACAATCGGGCGACTTTCATTTGCGATTGACTCATCTCAACACGCTGTTAGAAGATTTTCATTTTAGTCCTCAAAACACCACAGGTCAGCTCCGACACGCCAACTTTGTAGAACAGCGGGGATTTGTGTTGCGTCAGTTCAAAACCAATTTTCGCTATACGCCCCAACAAATCGCGCTGCGAGAATTGCGGCTGCAAACCAACGAAACTCTGCTCCAAAACCAGGCCGTCTTGACGTTTGAATCGTTGGAAAAATTACCGCAAAACATCGGTAATTTAGGCTTGGATTTGCGCCTCAAAGGTAGCCGTTTGGGTTTCAAAGACGTGTTGACTTGGGTGCCATCGCTCAAAAATGCGGCTCCTTTTGGCAAAAACCCCACGGCGACGCTTCGCCTCGACGGCGACGTCAAGGGCAAAGTCAATGACCTTCTGCTCACGGGCGTTGAGGTGGGCATACTCACACAAACTCATCTACGCTTGGATGGGCGCGTGCGAGGATTACCCGACATGAGTCAAACTCGTTTTGACCTGAATTTGAAAGAGTTGTCTTCCTCCCAACGTGATTTAACACAACTTTTACCCCCCAAAACGCTACCCGATTCGCTTACCATTCCTTCGGTGTTTACGCTCGCAGGGCAGGCGACTGGCACACTCGACAACCTCCGCTTGAATGCCCGCCTTTCGTCCGATTTGGGCGGTGCAACATGGACAGGAACACTTCAAAACTTTGTCAAAGGCCAACAACAAACCTACAACGGGGAACTTCGTCTCGTGGATTTTGACGCGGGCAAATTCCTCCAAAAAAGCCCTCAACAACTGGGCAAAATCTCACTCGACTTGACGCTTCAAGGCCAAGGAATTGACCCAAAAACGTTGGAAACACGTTGGCAAGGACACATTAGACAGGCGGATTTGAACGGCTATTCTTACCAAAACCTCACCACTACGGGAAGCATCGCCCAACAGCAGCTGGCCATAGACGCCCTCCTGCAAGACCCCCACGCCAACCTCCAACTACACGCCAAGGCCGATTTGAGTGGAGCTTTCCCGACCGTAGAAGCCGACGCTGACTTGCAAAAGTTGTCGCTCCAACCACTCGGTTTGTATGCCGATAGCATGGACATCAAGGGAAAAATCAAGGTAAATTTCACTTCGACCGACCCCGCCAACCCGCTCGGGTCGCTGCGCGTGACCGACGGACTGCTGCTACACCGAGGCCGCCCGATTCCACTCGAAAAACTGTGGATACAACTCCAAAACCGTGACAATGAACGATTCGCCAGCGTCGAAAGTCCCTTTTTGACCGCCACTGTCCGTGGGGTATTTGACTACGCCCACTTAGCCGACGTACTGCTACACGAAGCAGGTCGTTATTTTGCTTTGTCTGGCGTCGCTCGTCCCGCGCTTACGCCCCCCCACCGCTTCACCGTACAAGGACAAGTGGTGCAGCATCCGTTTTTGGCGGCGTTTGTGCCTGCCCTCACGCGCTTAGACACGACTCGTTTTTCGTTGGTACTCAACAGTCAAAGCGACACGACCCTGCTGGCGCGGGTATCATCGCCCCTGCTCACGTACGACAGTAGCAGCGTCAAAAATGCTGATTTTGGCATCGTGGGCATCGAAAACGAAGCGCGATACGTGGGGCATATTGACCAAATTGAGACCAACGGCTACAACCTCAAACGTGTCTATTTTGACGGGGGTATTGCCAACAACGCCCTTCAATTCAACGTTGCTCTCAAAGACACGCTTTTTCGCCAAAAACACGGCATTGCTGGCACGCTCACCGCCGAGTCTGACCAGTATCGCCTTCAATTCCGAGACAAAGGACTGCTCCTCGACTACAAACTTTGGCAGTCAGATTCGGTGGGCTATGTGCAGTTTGGCAATAAGGGGCTTCGGATTCAAGATTTTGCCCTCCGTCAAAACGACCAAAAACTCACCGTCAGCAGCATAGACAGCACCTACAATGGCCCCCTCAAAATAGCCATGCAACAACTCGACTTGAAAGCGTTGGCCAAACTCGCTCCCGACTCGTCGTTGGCGATTGCGGGGACGTTGGGCGGTGATATTTTGCTTCAAAACTACGCGCAGTCCCCCGTTTTTACGGGAAATTTGGCCATCCAACAGTTGGCTTACACGGGCATCCCGATTGGAGATATTGCCCTCAAAGCAACCAATAAAAACCAAAATACCCTCACCGCCGAGGCAACCCTCAAAAGCCAAGACAACGACCTGATAATGAGCGGCAATTATCTACTCAACAATCCTAATCCGCTTGATTTCCAGGTCAATATCAACAAACTAAGTGCCAAAACCGTGGAAGCGTTTAGCATGAGGCAGTTGCGTCAAGCGCGCGGCGCACTCACGGGGAAGCTGTCGGTAAAAGGAGCTGTGACCCAGCCCCGAATAGAAGGAATGGCGCAGTTTGATAGCGTGGCTTTCAATTTGGCCATGCTCGGCGCGGTCTATCGGATTCACAACAGCCAACTGCACTTTGCGGGTTCGGATATTTTTCTGCGCAGGTTTGTGGTCAATGACACCCTCGGCCAACCGCTCCAAATTGACGGCAAACTAAACATCGCCCAACTACCCAACGTGGCTTATGACCTTAGTGTGCAAGGCCGCGACTTTCGGATGCTGAACGCCTCGCGCAAAGACAACGATTTCTTTTACGGGCAAGGTATCGTGGATGCCAACGTCCACGTAGCAGGCGTGGGTGCGCAGTCGGCGGTAGATGGTACCGTCAAACTCAAACAAGGCAGCGACATCACGGTAATCCTCCCCGACGACCAAGCAGGACAGGCCGCCACCGAAGGCGTGGTGGAATTTGTGACGGTTCGCAACGACGGAGAACAGAATAAGGAGAACGTAGAGAAAGGAGTTGGGGAAGATAAAGCTATCAAGACAGCAGGCGGCATGGAAATATCGCTTAATCTGGAAGCTGATGATAAATCACAACTGACTATCGTGGTAGATGAACGCAACGGCGACAACCTCAAAGTGCGCGGCAATGCCCAACTCAACGCAGGCATCACGCCCAACGGGCAGCCGTTTATTTTGGGTCTTTACGAACTCTCGCAAGGCTCTTACGACCTGACCTTTGAGGTACTCAAACGCGCCTTTACGATTCAGAAAGGAAGCCGCCTCATCTGGTCGGGCGACCCCATGAAGGCCGATGTCAATATCACGGCGGTTTATCCAGTCACGACCGAACTGACCGCCCTCAAAGAGAGTGCTAAAGTCTATGGCAAAATGCCACTTGATGTGCTGCTCAAAATGGAAGGTTCGCTCGACAACCCGACCATCACCTTTGACATCCGTCTCAACGAAAGCGTTCCCAACGACGTCAAATCCAAAATTGCCAACGACGGGATTTTTGCGAGCATCAAAGACAACACCGCGCTAATGAACAAGCAGGTGTTTTCGCTGTT
>JALOLW010000496.1 GCA_025455795.1 Spirosomataceae bacterium | reverse complement strand
TCAATCCCACAAGGGTTCGAAACCCTTGCGGGGTTCAGGGTTCAAAAACTCCACATAAACATGACAACCACAGACAAACTCATAGACTCCGCATCAGATTTTCATAAAATCAACGCAACTACCAACAGCATTGAAATCAAAGATGTAACGATTTCTTTCAAATCATCAGGTAAGGGACTGTTTACGGCGGTGGAAAGCATCAGTCTCGACATCAAAAAGGGTGAAATCGTCAGCATCATTGGTCACTCGGGCTGTGGTAAATCCACGCTCATGAACAGCATCAGCGGCATGGTGTCGCCTACGTCGGGGGAGGTGCTGGTCAATGGTAAAAAAGTCACTGGTCCAGGGCCTGACCGAGGCATTGTGTTTCAAAACTACTCGCTGCTTCCGTGGCTCACTGTTTATCGTAATGTATATGAAGCCGTGGACTCGGTGATGCCCCAAAAATCCAAAGAAGAAAAGCGAGCATTGGTAGAATACAACCTCAAAATGGTGAACCTCTACCAACACAAGGACAAACTGCCGAGTCAGCTTTCGGGTGGGATGAAGCAGCGCACGGCCATTGCGCGGGCGTTTGCCATCAATCCGTCGGTACTGTTGTTGGACGAGCCTTTTGGGGCATTGGACGCACTTACCAAAGGCTCTATGCACATCGAATTGCTCAAACTCTGGAACTTAGACAACCGCGATAAAACCATCGTGATGGTGACGCACGACATCGAAGAGGCCATATTTCTCTCCGACCGTGTGGTAGTGATGAACGACGGCCCCAATGCCACTATCAAGGAAATTGTGGATATTCTGTTGCCTCGCCCACGTCACAAAAAAGAAATCGTCCACCTGCCCGAATACATGGAAGTACACGACCGCTTACTGAGTCTATTGGTCAAAAATCTTTCGATTGAAGACATCATGGACGAAACTGCTTGATAGAATACACGAACATTAAAAACGCGAACTACCACAGAACCATCACCCAATTTTAAACCCGCCAATTTACCACGATGAGCCGCAACAACACTCCCCTCACCACTCTCCCTGTTTTTTCGCTTTCGAGCGTGCAGATGCGTACATTCCACGTCACGTGGCTGACCTTTTTTATGTGCTTTTTTGGGTGGTTTGGACTCGCACCACTCATGCCTACTATCCGCGAAGACCTCGGACTCACCAAAGCCCAAGTAGGCAATGCCCTCATTGCCGCTGTGTCGGCCACGATTTTTGCCCGCTTGCTCATCGGTCGCCTGTGCGACACTTGGGGGCCGCGCAAAACCTACACGGCATTGTTGGTTTTTAGTTCGATTCCCGTGTTTTTGGTCGGATTGTCGCACAGTTACGAAACGTTTTTGTTGTTTCGTTTAGCCATTGGGGTCATTGGTGCGTCGTTTGTTATTACGCAGTACCACACTTCGATGATGTTTGCGCCCAACATCAAAGGCACTGCCAACGCCGTGGCAGGTGGGTGGGGCAATTTGGGCGGTGGCATCACCAATATGCTCATGCCACTCATTTTTGCGGGTATTGTGGGCTTGGGCTATACCAAAAGCGAAGCCTGGCGATTGGCCATGATTGTACCCGGAACGCTGCTGCTCTTCTGCGCGTTTTTGTACTATCGCTATACCCAAGACACCCCAGCGGGTAATTTTGAAGATTTGAGCCGTACCGAAGGTGTCAAGGAAAAACCCAATACGTGGGAAGTGGTGAAAGATTGGCGGGTATGGGCATTGACGGTGGCTTATTCGATTTGTTTTGGCATGGAAATCACTTTCGACAACGTGGCCGCGCTCTACTTTGTGGACAATTTTCAGCTGGACCAAAAAATGGCGGGTTTCTTGGCGGGACTTTTTGGCTTCATGAACATTTTTGCGCGGGCGTTGGGCGGCATCTTCGCCGACCGCATGGGCTGTCGCTACGGGCTGAGTGGTAAAGGTTGGCTCTTGGCGGCTTTCATCGCCATCGAAGGGGTTGGTTTATACTTCTTTGGGGGTTCTACCACCATCGCTTGGGCCATCGGTACGATGGTGATTTTTGCCCTCTTTTTGAAAATGGCCAACGGAGCAACTTACGCGCTTACGCCCTTTATCAATGCCAAAAACGTAGGCATGGTGGCGGGAATCGTAGGCGCAGGCGGTAACATCGGCGGGATGCTGATGGGCTTTTTGTTCAAATCAGAAAACATCACCTACGGACAGGCTTTTCAGTACATAGGGTTGGCGGCTATCGCAGCGGCGGCCATTGTGGCTTTTATCAAATTTGGCGCAAGAGAAGAGAAGAAAGAGGCGCGGTTGCCAGCAGTAGAAGTAGCGTAGCGTCAGGAACGTTTGAGGATTTTCTCCAACTGGGCACGCACTTTGGGAGAGGTAAGCATCGCTTTTGACTTTTCGAGATGCGCTTTCAACTGAGGACTTTCCATGTCAATGTACGGAAAGTCGCTGTCAGGAATGGCCTTTATGTTAGGATTAGAGAATTTCATTTTTACCGTGAATTATGTATCCTGTGTAATGATGACTTTTATCGAATACTTCAAGATTATCTTCGGTTGTAAAACCCCAAATTTGATAAGGAAGTTCCGTCGCACTTGTCACCTTTGTAATCACAGCTCGATAAAGACGATTACGTGCAGGTGTACTTCCTGAAAAGAAAACTGAAGTATTGGGGTTTAATTCTAAAAACTGTAAAAGAGACGAAATAACCGTTGAAATGATTTTTTCTAAATGGTGATCACCGTCAACTGTCAATACGTCCACTTTGCCATTTGGCATCAAAGTGCCAAAAACCATTTCATAAAGATCAAATGAAGCCTCTACTGGAGTAAAAGTGATGACTTTGACAATAACTCTTTCATTATTGGTAATGTCAAAAGAGTATTTTAAGCCTTGATCTGAGGCTGTAATAGGGTAAACAGGTTTTTCCATAGCACAAAAGTATGCAAACCATCGAATCATACAAAACCACTTGTTGTTACTGC
>JALOLW010000081.1 GCA_025455795.1 Spirosomataceae bacterium | reverse complement strand
ACGCTACAAGACTTACTAGAGTTGAAGAAAGCAATCAAAGCAGCCCTCGAACAAACCAATGACGAAATCAGTATCATACCTTCAAGTGAGCATTATGATGAAACCTTCGAATTTATGATTCGAAAAGCACGAAACTATGTATATTTGTTGGAGCAGATTGACAAAAGACTTAAACAGTTACCAAAATGACATCAGCACAAGAAATTTTCGAATATTACACTACTCGTATCAAACGGGCTGACAGCGTTGAAGAAAGAAAAAATGCACAAGATGTGTGGAATGAGGTGTACGATAATCTTTCAGAAACGTACAAAACTGAAATCAAAGCGATGCTCAAACAAAAAGCAAAAACTCTTTTGAGTAGCCAAGCGGAGTTAGATAAACGCATAACAGCCGCAGGGCTTCCGTCATTGGAAGATTTTTACAGGGCTTCAGTATTGATGTAAAAAATATGCGCCCCCCACTTGTATCCCCCCTACGCCTTTGGATGGGCTTGTTTGTAAATCTTTTTGAGCTTTTCGATGGTGTTGTGCGTATAAACCTGCGTGGCGGCGAGGCTGCTGTGGCCGAGGAGGTCTTTGATAGAGTTGAGGTCGGCGCCGTTGTTGAGCAGGTGGGTTGCGTAGGTGTGGCGCAAGATGTGCGGGCTGCGTTTTTGCAGCGATGTCACGTAGGTTAGGTACTTCTTCACGGTTCGCTGAATCAGCCCCGCGTAAGCAGGCTCTCCCTTGTTGGTCAAAATCAACTTCGCAGCAGCTTGACTTGGAAACGCCTCATTTCGAGCTTGTTGATAAACTTTAACAAGGTCGGTGAGTCCTTTGTAAATCGGAATCACACGCTCTTTGTTGCGCTTGCCGAGGACTTTGAGGGTCTGTTCATAAAAATTCACGTCGCTGTCTTGAAGGGCGAGCAGCTCGGCCAACCGCATTCCCGTACCGTAGAGGAGTTCCATCACGAGGCGGTCGCGGAGTCCTTCAAAATCTGCCCCAAACTCGACTTGTTCAAACAGCATCTGCAAATTTTTTTCTTCGACAAACTGCGGCAGCGGCTTGTCGGTTTTGAGCGCTGAAACGCGCTGCATCGGGCTGATACTCACCGCTTTGATACGCAGTAAATACCCAAAAAAAGACCGTAGCGTGGCCAGTTTACGGTTCACGCTACGGTGGTGCAAATCGGCTTCGACCAAACTCACCGCCCAGCCGCGTATCATTCTAAAATCGGCTTGGGTGGGGTCTTTGAGTTGGTAGGTTTTTTCTAAATAGGCTACAAACTGCTCCAAGTCCTTTCGGTAAGCCACCAGCGTGTGTGGGCTTACGCGCTTCTCGTAGGTGAGATGTTGGAGAAACTGCTCTATCATAAACTACGGATTCTCATGTTTTTGAACCAAACCTCGTCACCGTGGTCTTGGAGGGCGATTTTGCCTTTGGCACGGGGTGTGGCGTAAGTCCATTTGGTAAATTTGCTTTTGGCCAACTGCGCCTTCCACTCTTCGCCGCCGTACTCGTATGCCACCACCTTGACCCCGTTGAGCCAATGCTCCACTTGGTTGCCCTTGATGATGATTTTGCCTGTATTCCACTCACCAGCGTCTTTGGCGACAAACTGACTCGGGGGCTGCATATCGTAGTTGGCGGCGGTTTTTTGTTTGTCGTTGATAGTCACCATTTTACCACCGTCGTTGAAAGGTGGATAGCCTTTGTCGTCAATGATTTGGTACTCAGGTCCTGAATAATACGGTGGATGCGCGGGATCTTCGATGACTTTGTACATAATGCCGCTGTTGCCTTTGGCTTTGACTTTAAACTCAAACTCAAACTCAAAACTCTCAAAATCTTCGTCGCTCACCAAATCGCCTGATTTACCGTGGGTCATCAGCGAGCCATCCATCACCATCCAACCCGACACACCCGTTTTGCCGTAGCTATGCCAGTTTTTGGTGGTTTTACCGTCGAAAAGTGACTTCCATTTGCCAGGTTTTGATGCAAAAACGCTCATGCTCAACAGCAGAAGCAGCGTGAATACGTAAGTTGATTTCATCGTATAAAGTATTTTTGTAGTTTGGAAAGAAAAGCAGAACAAGACATAAATTTAACGAACAATTCTCAAAAGTAGCTTCCCATTGCGAAATTTCCTTTCTTTGTTCGTTGAAAAACGGAACAAGGAAAGAAGGAACACGTAGGAATAGACGAGGTGGCAGCGACCAACCGTTGCCCGTGCGGAACGGAACAAGAACTCCTACTGTGAGCGTCACGCTCGTGGTAACTATTTCAAGGCTTCCAGTCTCAAAACTTGGTAATCAACATTCATTATTCGATATTTCCCTAAGAACTTTCCCAAAACACAATGAAACCCGATAAAAAACTTTTCCTCTTAGATGCTTTCGCGCTGATTTATCGCGCTCATTTTGCCTTTATCAAAAACCCCCGTGTCACGTCCAAAGGGCTGAATACCAGTTGTATATTCGGTTTTGTCAATACACTTTTAGAGGTCCTAAAAGACGAAAAACCTACCCACCTCGGCGTGGCTTTTGACACGCCTAAGCCCACGTTTCGGCACGTGCAGTTTGAAGCCTATAAAGCCCAACGCCAAGAACAACCCGAAGACATCACTATCGCCGTGCCTTACATCAAGGAATTGCTGCGGGCCATGAATATTCCGATTTTGGAAATGGAAGGCTACGAAGCCGACGACGTGGTGGGTACGCTTGCCAAAAAAGCCGCCCGTGAGGGTTTTGAGGTGTTTATGATGACCCCTGACAAAGATTACGGCCAACTCGTCGAGGAGCACATCTATCTCTACAAACCCGCCGCACTGGGCAAGGGTGTGGAAGTCATGGGTATCAAAGAAGTGTGTGAGCGGTGGGGTATCCAAAACATTAGTCAAGTGGTGGACATGCTCGGCTTGCAGGGCGACGCTTCCGACAACATCCCGGGTATTCCGGGCGTGGGTGAAAAAACCGCCCAAAAGTTGATTCAAGAGTTTGGGTCGGTCGAAAACCTCATTGCCAACACCGATAAACTGGCGGGAAAACTCAAAGAAAAAGTAGAAGAAGGCAAAGAAAAAGCGGTGTTGTCGAAATATTTGGCAACGATTGACATCAACGTACCGATTGGCTTCGACGAAGAAGACTTGCGCGTGTGTGAGGTCAATAAAGAGCAACTCGGACCACTACTGGACGAGCTGGAATTCAGGACGTTGCGAAAAAGATTGCTGGGAGAAGCGGTGGATTCCAAAGTAAGCAACACGACCAATCCCTCCCCACAAAAGCCCTCCAAATCCGAAGCCGCAGGGCAGTTGAGTTTGTTTGGGGATAGTCCGTCGGCGGCAGTTGGTAGCCAATCATCTCCGTTGAATATCGAACACTCATTGGCTGTTGAAGCCTCCACTGGGGGTTTGGGGGCAAGGCGTACCATCGAAACTGCCCTTCACCGCTATCATTTGGTGGATACGCCCGAGTTGCGGCAGTCGTTGGCAGGTTATTTGAGCGCGCAAGAGTCGTTTTGTTTTGATACCGAAACTACCGACATTGAGGCCATTGATGCCGACTTGGTGGGGCTTTCGTTTGCGTACCGCGCTGGCGAGGCGTTTTATGTCCCTGTGCCTGCCGACCGCACTGAGGCGCAGCGCGTGGTAGATGATTTTAGGGCGGTGTTGGAAAACGAAAACATTGAGAAAATTGCCCAAAACCTCAAATACGACCTCAACGTACTCCAAAATTACGGCGTAGAAGTGCGTGGCAAAACCTACGATACCATGTTGGCGCATTACCTCATCGAACCCGACAAGCGGCACAACATGGACATTTTGGCCAACTCTTATCTAAACTACGAACCCGTTTCGATTGAAAGCCTGATTGGCAAAAAAGGCCCCAAACAACTGAACATGCGCGACGTAGCCCTCGAAAAAATCACCGACTACGCCGCCGAAGATGCCGATATTACGTTTCAGTTGAAAGAAAAACTGCACCCGTTGTTGGTCGAAAATCAAGCCGAAAAACTATTTAGAGGCGTAGAAATGCCGCTCGTGCCAGTGTTGGCCGCGATGGAGCGCGAAGGCATACGCATCAATCCTGACACCCTGCGCGAGATGTCGGGCGTGCTCGAAACCGATATACGCATAGTGGAGCAGGAGATTTACACGCTCGCGGGCGAAACCTTCAACATCGGCTCACCGAAGCAGTTGGGCGTGGTGTTGTTTGAAAAAATGCAGTTGGTCAAAAAGCCCAAAAAGACCGCCACGGGGCAGTACGCCACGGGCGAAGATATACTGTCAGACTTGGAAAGTGAACACGAAATAGCCCGTAAAATACTGGATTACCGAGAATTGCAAAAACTCAAATCCACCTACGTAGATGCTTTGCCGCTGCTTATCAATGCCCGCACGGGGCGAGTCCATACGTCGTTCAACCAAGCCGTAGCCGCCACGGGCCGACTCAGCAGCACCAACCCCAACCTCCAAAACATCCCCATTCGTACTCCACGTGGGCGCGAGATTCGGAAGGCGTTTGTACCTCAAAACGACGATTTTGTGATTCTCTCCGCCGATTACTCCCAAATCGAGCTTCGCATCATGGCGGCGTTTAGCCAAGATGCTACCATGCTCGAAGCCTTCAACCAGGGCATTGATATTCACGCCAGTACGGCCAGCAAAGTATTCAAAGTAGGCTTAGAAGAAGTCACTTCTGACATGCGCCGCAAAGCCAAGATGGTCAATTTTGGTATCATTTACGGGATTTCGGCCTTTGGATTGGCGCAGCGACTGGGCATTGCCCGTGGCGAAGCGGCTGACATCATTCGGGCGTATTTTGAGGAGTTTCCTGCCGTCAAAAACTACATGGATGCTGCTGTCAATAAGGCCCGCGACAACAAGTTTGTCGAGACGATTTTGGGTCGTCGTCGCTATTTGGCCGATATTGACTCTCAAAACCAAACCACGCGGGGCTTTGCCGAGCGCAACGCCATCAATGCCCCCATTCAAGGCTCTGCCGCTGACATGATAAAGGTGGCAATGATTAATGTGCACGATTTTCTTAAAAGAGAAAAACTACGCAGCAAGATGATTTTGCAAGTGCACGATGAATTGGTCTTTGACGCACACCGCGATGAATTGGAGATTCTGAAAACAGAAGTAAACAGTCTGATGGTCAATGCCATACCGCTGCCTGTGAAGATGGAGACGGGGATTGGCATAGGAGCCAACTGGCTCGAAGCACACTGATAAAAATAAAGCCTGTGAGGTTTTTGAAAACCTCACAGGCTTGAGAAAAAACTTTGTTTTAGACCGACATAATATCTTGCTCTTTGGCTGCCAAAATCTGCTCAATTTTCGCCACAAAGCCATCGGTGAGTTTTTGAACGCGCTCCTCGCCGATTTTGATTTCATCTTTTGAAACTCCATCTTTTTCCAACTTCCGTATGCTGTTGTTGGTGTCTTGGCGAATATTGCGGATGTTTACTTTGGCCGTTTCGATTTCCCCTTTTACTTTTTTGACCAAATCGCGCCGACGTTCTTCGGTCAATGGCGGGATATTGAGGCGGATGTTTTCGCCGTCGTTGGCAGGGTTCAAGCCCAAATTGCTGTTTCGAATGGCCTTTTCCAACTCCCCAATCATCTTTTTCTCAAAAGGCTTGATGGCGATGGTTCGCGCATCAGGGGTGGTAATAGAAGCCACGCTTTGAATCGGCGACATCATGCCGTAGTATTCTACCTGAATCCCGTCGAGCATCCCTGGCGACGCTTTGCCCGCTCTGATTTTGGCAAGCTCAATGTTGAGGTGTTTGATGGCCTTGTCCATGGTGTCTTGGGCCAATTCCAAAAATAATTCTATTTCGTCCATTATTCAATGAGTGAATTGTTAATGAGTGATTTAGTGATTTAGTGAATTTTGAATGAGTGAATGAAAGAACCAGCCATTTTCGCATTTTTGCACCCATTCTCTTTTGCATTTAAGCATTCCCGCATTTGTTTAGTCTCTGCTTGATAGCTTGGCCAAGAGGCGCAATACTTCCATGTAAAGCCATACAATGGTGACAATCATGCCAAAAGCACAGTACCATTCCATGTATTTGGGTGCGCCGTACTCAGCACCTTGTTCGATTCGGTCTAAGTCAAGCACCAGATTGAACGCGGCCAAACCCACCACAAACAGCGAAAAACCGATGCCAAACATCCCACTGTCATAAATAAGTGGCATCTGAATACCAAACATCCGCAGTACCATCGAAACCAAGTAAAAAATCGCTACGCCTGCGGTAGCCGCCATGATGGTACGCTTGAAAGTAGGCGTAGCCCGAATCACTCCTGCTTTGTAAAGCCCAACCATCCCCGCCAAAATCGCAAAGGTGAGCAACGCCGCCGAGATGCCAATGCCTGGGTACCTGGATTCAAACACCAGCGTAATCGCTCCCACAAACACGCCCTCAACCACCGCATAAATGGGGGCAAGGGTAGGCGCGAGGGTTTGCTTGAAAGCCAAAATGACCGCAATAATCAGCCCCGCAATGGCGCCACCTATGGCCGAAGGCATGATAAGATTGGTATTAGAAAGAAATAAAAACCAGCTGCCCGCTGCCGAGCCGATGACGAGTGCGCCGAGCAGAATAATTTTATTGACAGTACCTTGTACCGTCATGCTACCTTGCATCATGCCCGCCTGCGACGACTTGATAAAGGATTTTTCGTTTAAAATGGGATTTGCCATGACTAAAATGATTGAGTGATTTAGTGAATTAGCGATTTGTGATTTAGTAATACTCAATAACGATTAACGGATAACAATTAACGAATTTTCGGGGGAAATTTATGTCAATTCTGCGTACAAATCAAATTCTTCGGCATTGATGATTTTTACATTGGCAAAATCGCCCACGCGCACGAACTGTGTGGCGGGGAGCAGTACTTCGTTATCTACTTCGGGTGAGTCAAACTCCGTGCGACCTATAAAGTAGCCGCCCTCTTTGCGGTCGAACAATACGCGATAAGTCTGACCGATTTTCTGTTGGTTCAATGCCCACGAAATATCCTGTTGTACGGCCATGATGTCGTCGGCGCGTTGCTGCTTCACGTTGGCGGGTACGTCGTCGGGGAGTGTGTGCGAGTGCGTCTGCTCCTCGTGCGAGTAGGCAAACACCCCCAAGCGGTCGAAGCGCATATTTTCAACAAAAGCGAGCGTTTCTTCAAACATCGCCTCGGTTTCGCCAGGATGCCCCGCGATGAGCGTAGTACGCAAAGCAATGTCAGGTACTTTGTCGCGGATGGTTTTGATTAAATCTTCGGTTTTTTCGCGGGTGATGCCACGCCGCATGATTTTGAGCATTTCGGTACTGCCACTCTGAAGCGGCATATCGAGATAGTTGCAGATGTTGGGTCGTTCGCGCATCACATCCAAAATTTCCAACGGAAACCCTGACGGAAAAGCGTATTGGAGGCGAATCCAGTCAATGCCCTCGACGTCGGCGAGGGTATCGAGTAGGGTTGCCAATTCACGTTTTTTGGACAAATCCAACCCGTAGTAAGTCAAATCTTGCGCTATCAAAATCAACTCTTTCGTTCCGCGCCGCGCCAGCGATTTGGCTTCTTTCACCAGCTCGTCTATGGGCCGCGTGACGTGTTTGCCTCGCATGAGCGGGATGGCGCAGAAGCTACAAGGGCGGTCGCAGCCTTCCGAGATTTTGAGATAAGCGTAGTGCGCGGGAGTGGTGAGCAGCCGCTCCCCTACGAGTTCGTGTTTGTAGTCGGCTTTGAGGGTTTTGAGCAAGCGAGGGAGTTCATTGGTCCCAAACCACGCATCCACCGTCGGAATCTCGACTGCCAATTCATCTTTGTAGCGATGTGACAAACAACCTGTTACATAAACTTTATCCACCACGCCAGCGTCTTTGGCATCGGCATAGCGGAGGATAGTATCAATGGATTCTTGCTTGGCGTTGTCAATAAACCCGCAGGTATTGATGATGACAATGCTCGCGTCGTCTTTCTTGGCCTCGTGCGTCACTTTGTAGCCGTTGCCTTTGAGTTGGGTGTAGATATTTTCGCTGTCCACGAGGTTTTTACTGCACCCCAGCGTCACTATATTGACCTTGTTGTTTTTGGTTCCTTTGGTTTTCATGCTGCAAAGGTCGTAAAGCCTGCGCTAAACGCCAAAGATTGAGTAAATTGGGATTACACAAAGGCTTCTATCAAAGGCGATATTACGTGTTGGGGTAGATTTGACAACGTTTCACAGGGTGATGTTTCGCAAAGTTGTCAAACCTGACTTAACGAAATTACACCTGTAAATTAAACGAAGGTTGTTTTTGTAAATACAATTCCCTAATTTTGCGCTCCCATTTTTGGGGACTTATAGTTAAATCATTAAAAATCAGTAAAGTTAATGCCAACTATTTCACAATTAGTACGCAAAGGACGCGAACAAATGACGTGGAAATCTAAGTCGCCAGCCTTAGATTCATGCCCACAACGTCGCGGTGTATGTACTCGTGTATATACCACGACTCCCAAGAAGCCAAACTCGGCTTTGCGCAAAGTAGCCCGTGTACGTCTTTCAAACATGAAAGAAGTAAACGCCTACATCCCAGGAGAAGGCCACAACCTCCAAGAGCACTCAATCGTATTGGTGCGCGGTGGTCGTGTGAAAGATCTTCCAGGGGTACGTTACCACATTGTACGTGGAGCTCTTGATACCGCAGGTGTCAATGGCCGTAAACAAAGCCGCTCACTCTACGGGGCCAAACGTCCGAAACCAGGACAAGCAGCACCCGCAGGAAAAGGTGCACCAGCCAAAGGCGGTAAGAAGAAGTAATTAGTAGTTAGTCCTTTATTGTTGGCGTCAAATAGTACAAAAGCATATAAGGGTAGTAATCCCGAAACAAGTACGGGATGAATCAGTTCAAATCGGCCCCGCCGAATCAAACGAAACCTAAGTGGATTTTTTTAACAACTCTTTACAATGAGAAAAGCAAAACCAAAAAAGAGATATTTGTTGCCTGACCCTAAGTACAGGGACGTAATGGTGACTAAGTTTGTAAACAACTTGATGTTGGACGGCAAAAAGACCCTCGCGTACGATATTTTTTACAGCGCGTTGGAAATTGTTGAAAAACGCCTCAACGAAAACGGTCTTGAGATTTGGCGTAAAGCCCTCAACAACGTGACACCAGCGGTAGAAGTAAAAAGCCGTCGCGTAGGTGGTGCCAACTTCCAAGTGCCTACCGAAGTTCGTCCCGAGCGTAAAATCTCTTTGGGTATGAAATGGATGATCAAGTACGCGCGTCTTCGTGGTGAAAAAACCATGCACGACCGCTTGGCTGCCGAAATCATCGCCGCTTCCAAAGGTGAAGGTGCTTCGGTAAAGAAGAAAGACGACACGCACCGCATGGCTGAAGCCAACAAGGCGTTCTCACACTTCCGTTTCTAAGAAGTCCGTTATTATATTTTTCGCCCCAGTTTTGGCCAAATTTGGTTCAAAACTGGGGTATTTTTTTACGGGATGATTTGGCATTTCTCAAAGGTATTGCCTTGCCATTCTTTGCGCCAGCCTCTGTTGGCAGTTCGAGCGCGTCGCGGTGGAGTAGGGGAGAACAGAGGCTGCTTGTTGGAAGACACAAAATACCGCCGTGTCATATCACTCGGCGACGATTCGGCCAGCTTCATGCTGACGTTGCGCCAGTCAAATTCCACAAACTGCACAAACTTTGCGATGGTGTTTTGTACGTCGGTGTCAGCGTCATACTTGAAGGCACTCACGTAGGTACTCGCACCGTTGGCAGTAGTCACGGTGGTGTTGGTTTGCAGGAGGTTATTGCCCGTAAAATTCCTAAATTCGTAGCGTTCTCCCGTTTTTACATTGGCGTCGTTGTTCAATGTTTTTTGGTCGAGATTCCAATTGAATTTCCAAAGAATGTTGGTCGCGCGGCACGATTCAACCACAAAGCCGTTGAATTTTTGACTAATTTCTTTGAAGCGATTTTCTCGGTTTTCAAAGGTTGCCTGCGTATTTTCTTCTTGGACAATGGCCCCAATACGAGCGTGTCCCATCGCAAAAGTTACGCCTGTGCCTCGCGCCAATCGAAGCGTATCAATGCTCAAATCGGCGTTGAGCGGCTGCACGTAGTTGCGTTTGGCAGGGATTCTGCTCACAAATTTCTCTACGCGGTGCGCCCCGTCGGGTACGTCCGAAAAGCCAAAATAATAGCCATCTCCGTAAAATTTGAGGCGGACATCGGTTTCTACTTGGTCAAATACCGCCCCTGTGATGCCTTTGTTGAGCCATAGCCCCGTCATATCGTTGATGGAAGACATATTCATAAACAGTGGATTGGTGTCTTTGATGAGCAGTTTTTTGACCCGAAAACTACTGCGTGGGCTTTGGTACGAAGTCCAAGTGTGTTTTGACCCCACCCAAGAGATATTTTGTCGGAGCATGGTCGGGTAGGCACGCGCGTCGTTAGTGTTTGGTTTACGTAGCGTACTTTCTATCACGTAGTTATCAATCAAAACGTGGTTGGGGGCTTGGGTATAAAGCACCATTGAGCAAGCGTATTTGGCGTAAAGATGCTTGATGTGGAGGCTGTCTTTGCGCGGATGAACGCGCGCGTCGGCTTGATTTTCAAACGTAAACGTATAAAACGACTTCTCAATGGGCGCGTCGCCCCAGGGTTCGGCATCTTGTTGTGCGTAGAGCGAGTCCACCACCACCGACCGATGCGCCCCGCGTACATTGACCCCCCACGCTACAAACCCATCCTGCTGCACGTTGAGACCGTTGTAGCCGTTGATTTCTCGAAAAGCACCTACCCTGATGCGGTCGTAGCCCGTGTCGGTGAGGTCGTTGGGGACAAAAATATTGACGCCGCACATAGGCATATTGCGAAACGTCAACGAGCCGATTTGGAGCAAAGAATTAGGCCCCCCCTTGCTCGGAGCTAAGATGTGTAGAAATGCTTCCCCGCCTTCTTTCTGAGGATTTTTGATGTCTTGTTTGCCAGTATTACCATCAAGCGTGAGGCGACCTGTGAGAAGCAGTTGGGGGATGTTGTTAAAATGCAACACCCGCGCTTGTTTGAGGCCACTTTGGGCTTGAAGTGTGGTGTTTTGAAAATGAAAATGCACCCGTTCACGCGCCTCGATTTTGAGAGGGGTGAGTTGGTAGGTTTTTTGCCCGAAGTTGATTTTGGAAGAAGTCAGAAGTGCCAACGTCAGCGCGTCGTTGATGGGGGCGTTGGGTGAAGTGACAAACCAATCGAGCTGTACGCCGTCAGCGTGGTCATACACGCGCTTGAAGCGACCTGTTACGTCGCGGCGGGTGCTGCGCAGGACTGTCCCTATATTTGGCACGGTTTCAGTATCTTCGGGGTCATACCGCCATTCACCCTGTTTCCCTGCGTCGGTCACGACATATGCTTTTTCAGGTGCAGGATTTCGGAGTGCGAGCATTTTGGAAAGGCTCGTTTGTTCTTGCCCAAAACTACTTTTGAGGGTAAAAAAGAGGCATAAAGCCAACAAAATAGCAAAGCGCGTCATGCTTGGGAGAAAACTTTTTGC
>JALOLW010000495.1 GCA_025455795.1 Spirosomataceae bacterium | reverse complement strand
TTTGAACACTTTTTTGCCGAAAAAGCGGGCATTGTTCGCAACTACGCCGAGAAAGCGGGGATTCATTTCAACCTTGCCGTACTGCTGGCTTGGGGGCTTAGTTTTGGGGTTTTCTACTTCATTTCGGCATCACAAGGCGTGTTTTTGTCTTTTCTGACGCTTCCTACGTGGCTGGCTTGCGGCATCCTTCATTTGGTACTGAGCAAGTACATGCAGAAAAAGTGAGTGTGATTGCCTAATTTTGCGGGAAATGTGGATAAGTGTTTTGAAAAAAATCATTCACTCATTCACGCACTCACTCATTCACGCATTGTTCTAAATGAAAGGAATCATCCTCGCAGGCGGGTCAGGTACGCGCCTCCACCCGCTCACGTTGGCCGTCAGCAAGCAGTTGATGCCCGTCTATGACAAACCCATGATTTACTACCCGCTTTCTATCTTGATGTTGGCGGGAATCAGAGATATTTTGATTATCTCTACCCCACACGATTTGCCTCATTTTCAGAAACTTCTGGGCGACGGTAGCCGTATCGGATGTTCGTTTACCTACGCCGAGCAGCCCAGTCCCGACGGTTTGGCGCAGGCGTTTATCATAGGAGAAGAGTTCATCGGCAACGACAAAGTAGCCTTGATTTTGGGCGACAATATCTTTTACGGTAGCGGCCTCAGCAAGCTCCTCCAAGCCAACAACGACCCCGACGGCGGCGTGGTGTATGCCTATCAGGTTCAAGACCCCGAACGCTACGGCGTGGTGGAGTTTGACAAAGATTTCAACGTGCTTTCGATTGAAGAAAAACCCACCGAACCCAAGTCAAACTACGCCGTGCCAGGTTTGTACTTTTATGACAATGAAGTAGTGGAAATCGCCAAGAATATCCAACCCAGTCCGCGCGGGGAATTGGAAATCACCGACTTAAACCGTGTGTATCTGGAACGTGGCAAACTCAAAGTGGGCGTTCTCAATCGCGGCACGGCTTGGCTCGACACGGGTACGTTTGCGTCGCTGATGCAGGCGGGGCAGTTTGTGCAGGTCATCGAAGAACGGCAGGGACTCAAAATCGGTTGTATCGAAGAAGTAGCCTATCGCATGGGTTTTATTGATGCCGAACAGCTTCGCACTATTGCCCAGCCGCTCGTCAAAAGCGGCTATGGTGCGTATTTGTTGGGGCTTTTGAAATAACTTTTTAACATCGAACAATCAATTATGAATGTCGAACATCAGAAGTAAAAACTTATTTGATGTTCGACATTCTTTGTTCATTATTTTTCCAACCAATGTTCACAGGAATCGTCGAAACCACCGCCGAAGTGGTTGAAATCATACCAGAAGGCACCAACCTTACGTTTCGGTTGCAAACGCCCTTGGCTTCTGAACTCAAAATAGACCAGAGCGTAAGCCACAACGGCGTGTGTCTCACCGTGACCAACCTACAAGCCGACACCTACACCGTAACTGCCGTGGACGAAACCCTCCGCAAAACCAACCTCGGTCAGTGGAAAATAGGTACAAAGGTCAATATCGAACGCTGCATGCCCGCTCATGGGCGTTTTGACGGGCATATCGTGCAGGGTCACGTGGACCAGACGGGTGTGTGTACGCACGTGCAAGACATGGACGGAAGCTGGCTATTTGATTTTGAATACGACCCTACGGCGGGCAATATTACCGTCGAAAAAGGCTCGATTTGTATCAATGGCGTGAGTTTGACCGTATTCAACTCCCACGACAACGGTTTCCGCGTCACCATTATTCCTTATACCTACGAGCATACCAATTTCCACCAACTCCAAGCGGGCGACATCGTCAATCTCGAATTTGACATTTTGGGAAAGTACATGCAGAAGATTTTGAAGAAATCGCTATCTTGATGTATGCACCTGTACCTGCACATACCGTTTTGCAAACAAGCCTGTCACTACTGCGACTTTCATTTTAGTACCAACCTCACCGCCAAAAGTGAACTTGTAGAGGCGATTTGCCGCGAAATCGAACTCCAAAAAGAGTATCTCCCCACGCGCACCCTCGAAACGGTTTATTTCGGCGGCGGCACGCCTTCTCTGCTGACTGACAAAGAGTTAGGGCAGATTTTTGAAACGATTGCTAAATTTTACACGGTTCAGTCTGACGCTGAAATCACCCTCGAGGCCAATCCCGACGATTTGACACCCCAAAAACTCGCCGAACTCAAACCCTTCGTCAATCGGTTGAGTATTGGTTTGCAGTCGTTTCACGAGCCATACTTGCGGTTTATGAACCGCGCCCACAATGCCCAAGAATCCGAAAAATGCGTCAAACTCGCGCAAGATGCGGGTTTTGAAAACCTCACGATTGACTTGATGTATGGCATGGACGAGGCTTTGTTGGGAATTGATAGCGGTACGTCGGCTTCATCGGAAGGGCTTTGGCAACGTGATTTGGAAATGGCCGTGGCACTCAATACCCCGCATATTTCGGCTTATAATCTGACCATTGAACCCCAAACCGCACTCGGCAATTGGCTCAAAAAAGGCAAAGTCAAGCCGATTGATGACGAGCTTTCGGCCAAGCACTTACGGCAAATGATGGATTTTTTGGAAGCAAACAGGTACGAACAATATGAGATTTCCAACTTTGCCCGAAACCAACAGTACGCCCGCCACAACAGCAGCTACTGGAAACGCCGTCCGTACTTGGGTGTGGGGCCAAGCGCACATTCGTTTGATATGAACACCCGTCAGTACAATATCGCCAACAATGCGCTGTATATCAAGTCGTTGAAAAATTTGTAATCAAAAAATACCCCAATCACTAACCCATCGCGTGGGCGGCCCCGTCATCACTAACTTACTCAATCAACATTTGCTCATTATCAAAGACAACACCCTCTATCTCACCCGTGAGGGCAGGTTTTTTGCCGACCGCATCGCCGCCGACTTGTTTTTGATTTGACGAATTGCGCTATCTTTGTGAAAAAACACCTATAACACAGTAACTTCCTAACTTTAAAACCCGTGCTTCAGCACCGCTATGGCTCGAAACGTCATCTCCACCAACACCACAACCCCCAAGAAAACAGACACTTGGCGCAGCACAATCCGCCGTTGGGTACTGAAAGCCGTACTATACTTTTTTGTAGGCTCATTGCTCTGGGTTACGTTGCTCAAATTCGTCCCTGTGTGGTTTACGCCTTACATGATGAGCCAAAAAATAGAGGCTTGGATGGATGGGCGCAGCGGCAAAATTTACTCTGATTGGACTTCGATGGAAGAAATGTCCAAAGAAGCCCCGTTGGCCGTCGTAGCTTCCGAAGACCAGCTTTTTCCGCAGCATTGGGGCTTTGATTTTAAGTCCATGGGCAATGCCTTCAAGCACAACTG
>JALOLW010000494.1 GCA_025455795.1 Spirosomataceae bacterium | reverse complement strand
CATCGAAGTGATGCAAACTCCCGCCCAAGTGGCCGCAGGCCAAGACCCACAGCTTGAGCGTGCCGTCAAAGAAGCCTTAGAACTCCTCAAAACGCAAGGTGTAACGCTCAAACCTGAACCTCCCGCACCGATACGTTACTACCGGCCTAAGTAGAGGAGATTGGGGAATGCAGGATGATAAAATGCGAAAATTCAGGAATGTAGGAATGATAAAATGCGGAGATGCCTAAATGCAGATTCTCTACGGCAGTTCGGTCATTTTTGCGAGATGTTTTTTGAATGTTCGTTGTTTCATTGTCTCTATCTCTTCTTTTGTACTGCATATACGCAAGGTCCTACGGCTGTTCCCATTTTTGGGTGGCTTTTTCGTAGTAGTCCACCAATGCCTGATTGTCGAGCGTGTTGAGGCTTGTCGCTACTTCTGCGGCATCTGGCTCAAACAGAAACAACGCCCCAAAAGAGGCCGCCGACAAATGCTTCAAGGGTATTTTTTGAGCAAATAGTTTGGAAGCAATACGCTGTTTGTCAATCTCTTGAAACGAAGCCATGACAAAGCCCCACTGCCCAAACGACGGCACGTAGGTCGTATAAGGCACCACCGACGGAAACACGGCCTGCATTGTATGCGCGATGCACCAGTAAGCGTTTTTGGCAAAATACGGTGAAGTGGCTTGGGTCACCACGATGCCATCGGGCGTGAGGTGTTTTTTG
Organism: Spirosomataceae bacterium; assembly: GCA_025455795.1. GTDB lineage: Bacteria > Bacteroidota > Bacteroidia > Cytophagales > Spirosomataceae > Runella. The sequence continues at coordinate 2,269 of JALOLW010000494.1, read as the reverse complement.
ACTATCTCATAAAACTCACGGGTGTAGAGCTTGCCGAGGCCGTTGTCGTTGGGGTCGGGGAGGTCTATGATGATGCAGTTGTACTTGTCGGTGGTTTGACTGACAAAATTAAAGGCATCTTCGTTGATGATTTTGACCTTGGGGTTGTTGAAAGCATTTTGATTCAACTGTCGAAAAAGTGGGTTGTTTTTGCCTAAATCGGTCATTTTGGGGTCAAGGTCTATGACTGTAATGCTTTGAACGTCAGGCCATTTTAAAATTTCTTTTGCCGCCAGTCCATCCCCACCGCCGAGGAGTAAGATGTGCGTTCGCTGCCGACTTGCGGCCAGCGGTATGTGCGTCAGTGGCTCATGATAGCGGTATTCGTCCACCGACGAAAATTGTAAATTGCCGTTGATAAAGAGCCGAATATCGTCTTTCCATTTGCTCATCACAATGCGTTGATAGGGCGATTGTTCAGCCAAAATTACTTCGTCTTGGTAAATAAACTTTTCAAAAAATGAAGTGATTTTGAACGAATACAAAAAGCCCGCCAACAGCCCCGCCATCAGTAGCATGGTAACGAGCATGAGCCGCCGATAGGTAGCCAGAAGTTGGGTTTTGAAGACCGATAAATTGAACAACGCCACGGCTAAGTTGAGCATACCCACCAAAAAGCCCGTCCGCATGGTGCCGAGGTAAGGCAGCAACAGCAATGGAAATACCAACGACGCCACCAAAGCACCGATGTAATCAAACGAAAGCACTTGGGCAATGCTGTCTTTGAGCGAGGCATACTGCTGTATGATGCGCGTCACGAGGGGGATTTCGAGGCCGATGAAAGTTCCCAAAAAAACAATCAAACCGCCCGCCACCAAGTGGTAGTGCGGCGTAAGTGAATACGCAAAAAACAACAAAAAGGCCGAAAGCCCGCCCATCAAACCGAGCCATATTTCGATTTGTATGAAGCGTTCAAGAAGTTGATTTTCAATGTATTTGGACAAGTACGAGCCAATGCCCATCGCGCTCATAAACAGTCCGATGGTCACCGAAAAATGCAACACACTACTGCCCAAAAAATAGGTAGAAATCGTGCTAATGAGCAGCTCGTACAAAATGCCGCAAGTAGCAATCATAAACACAGACGCCAGCAAGACGGCCATCTGCCGACGGCTGTGATTACCCATGAATCGCTGCGGCTATAATCATGCAAATCCCCAAAATAGCCGCTGCTGCCACGATAGCCACGGCCACGTTGCGGTCTTCGGCGATTTGCTTGGAGAGTTTGCCAGGAATGATGACGTCCAAGATTTTGAAGCTCAAAACGCTCATCAAAATACCGATAGCAGCATAAATGAGCGAGCTAACCACGCCGCGCGAGAGGGTGTCGGCTGCTTGCAACAAAATGAAAGTAAGTGTATTCATAAGGAGTTATGCGTTATTATTTGCTTAAACGGTTGATTATCAAAGTATAAAATCCTCCCTCTTTGGGGAGAATTAGGTGGGGTTGCTTACTATTTATTTTCCAAAACGACGGCTACCGCCGCGCACACTGCCAGCACTGAAATAACTCCTTGCCCCAAACACCCTGTGGCGACGTTTACGGCCAAGACTGTCGGTTTGCTGCTCTTTGGCGGCCATGGCCCGTAGTTCGGCATTGGTAAAGTTTTTGAGACCTACGCCCGTGCTTGCCGCGTAGTAGCCCAAGCCCAAAATAAGGGCCAAAAAGGACAGAATCAGGTATTTGGTGAAATCTTTCATCGGGGTTGTTATTTTCTCCACGGCACCGCATAATAGCCAATCAAAATCAACATAATGGTAGCAATCAGCCCCACAACCGCCATTACCACAAAGTAAGTCCCGTTCATGACGCGCTCATACACGGCCACGGTTACTTCGGTATTTTTGGGGCTTTGGGGCGCTACAAATACTTCGATCGCGTAATTACCGTCTTGCTCTACCGCAAACAACTCCTCTTTCGCAACGGTCTGTTCGTGGTAGGCTTCCGTGCCGCTTTCGCCTTCTTCTTGCCAATATTCGACGCCTTCGTCATCATAAAACTGCTCGTCGAGGGTGTTGATGGTCAAATCTTGGGCGTCGCGCACTTCGATGCCTGCCCAAAGCGCGGTATTGGTCGGCAAGCGTGAAGACAGCTTGATTTTGATGGGTCCTTTTTGGAGTTCCAACGCCATGCTGCCAATCGGCAACGGCTCAATCACCGCCGTCTTTGAGGTATCTTTGGCCGCTGGAACAGCGTACGTCTGCGATTTGACCAGTCGCCCGTTGCCAT
>JALOLW010000080.1 GCA_025455795.1 Spirosomataceae bacterium | reverse complement strand
AGATACCAATGTTTTGGTGTATCTTTTTGAAGAAGATGACTTATTGAAGCGTGAAAAAGCCGAATGGCTTCTACAAAATAAACCTTCCATTTCTTTCCAAAGTGTTTCGGAGTTTATCAACATATCAAGAAGGCTTCTCAAATACCCCAAAGCAGAGATTTTAGAAGATTGTTTGCAGGTTACTGCGCTTACTGATGTCATTGCTTTTTCGACACTTATTTTGAATGAGGCCAAAAGCCTTATCATACGTTACGACTTCCAGATTTTTGATGCCATTATTGTCGCTTCCGCTTTGGAAGTTGGCTGCGAAGTGCTTTACTCCGAAGACTTTCAGCACAATTTACTCGTTGAAAATCAACTCCGTATTTTGAATCCTTTCGTCTGATTTCTCCTTCACCTTCTCAAAACGTATAAGCCACCGTGGCGAGCCAGTTGCGCGGTGCGCCTGGGAAAGCCCGCAAATAATCGTAGCCGCCTACCCAATGGGTTTGGTCGGTCAAGTTGTTGATGTTGAGCTGTACCTGAAATTTGGAAATACGGTAGTAAATCGCCGCATTGACCAACTGATACGCAGGAAACTCTTTGGGCTGCTGCCCTGCTGCCACAATCGAACCCAAATAACTGCTTTGGCGGTTGGTACCAAACCCAAACCCTAAACCGCCCAGCGGCCCGCGTCCGATGATGTACTTGGTCCAAAGGTTCCACAAGTGTTTGGGGGCGTTGGGTTTTTGGCGGCCAATTTCGGCCTCGTTGCGGCTTTGGGTAATGGTGGCGTTGCAGTAGGCGTAGTTGAAGAGTACGTTCCAGTTGGTGGCTATTTTGCCGATTACGTCCAATTCAATACCCTTCGATACTTCCTCACCGATTTGCACCAGTCGGTCGGGGTTTTGGGTGTCGCCTGCGTTGTAGAGTGTGCCTTTTTGTTTGAGCTGATACACCGCTACGTTGGCGTTGAGGCGTTTGTCAAACCACTCCGTTTTGAGGCCACCTTCTATCAAATTGCTGATGAGCGGGTCGAACGGCCCGCCTGCGTTCGGGTTGGAAAGGGTTGCGGCGGTTTGGGGTTGGTAGCCTCCCATGTAGGTGGCGTAAGCATTCACATTATTGTTGAGGCTATACACCAATCCCACGCGCGGAATAAACGCCGACTGCGTTACTTTGTTCTCGGTGTTGGTTTTGTAATTGACAAATTCCGTGAACGAATCTTGGCGGAAACCCAACAGGGCTTGGAATTTGCCCACCTTGATTTGGTCTTGCACATAAAAACCCTGCGTGCTGAAAAACGACTGCGGAAACAAGCGCGTCGTGAAAAAATACTTGCTCACGTCGCGCAGGGCATAGGGATCGGGGTTGGTCAGGTCTATGTGCGCCACGTTTGGCACGGGATTTTCTGCGGCGTCGAGCAGGTAGCGGGTTCGGTTGGCGGCCACGTAGGTTGCAATCGTACCGTTGTTGGCGGCGTTGCGATAGCCCCCCGCTACCAACTGTGACCCGCCCGGACGCAGCACCTGCTGGGCGTAGTCATAGCCCACTACGAGTTTGTTTTCGAGCGACCCGATGTTAAAATTGTAGTTGAAATAATTGACAAAATTGGCGTTGTTCCAAGTGCGTTTTCTGATAAACACCTGCATCTCCACCAAGTTGTTGATGTTGGCCCCTGCCGCATTTTTGGCGTAAGTGTTGGCGGTACGGTGTTCGAGCAAGTCTTCGTCAAAACTGGTGAACATGTACGCACTCGTGAAGGTCAGGTTATCGGTAAATTGGTGGTTGAGTGAAAGCGTAACGTTGTACGATTTTTCTTTCAAATAGTCGTTCATTACGCTCAACGACCGATTGACGGGGACACTGTACAGGTCGCCGTCGCCAAACACGGCGTGGCCACGGTCGAGGCGTGTGTTGGCGTTTTGATACACCAAATCAAAATTGACGCGGGTTTTGTCGTTGGGTAAAAACGAGAACGACGGCGCAAAAATGAGACTTTTGTCAAACTGTAAATCGCGGAACGATTCAGAGTCTTCCAACCCCAAGTTGAGGCGATAGAGTAGGGTTTTCTGCTCGTTCATCGGCCCTGTGAAATCAGCAGTGGTGCGAAACGTGCCAAAACTACCTACGCTCGAATTGATGGACATTCGGCGTTCGTCGAGCGGTTTTTTGGTAACCCGATTGACCGTTCCGCCAGGCGAGGCATTGCCGTATAAAGCAGAGGCAGGCCCTTTCAAGATTTCAACTTGCTCAATGTGCGGAATCAAAAGCTGCTTCCAAAAATTGGAAAACGACCTCATGCCGTTTACCAACATTGAGTAGTTTTCTTGCCCACTTACGCGATTTCCTCTGATGGTGAGGTCGTTGTAAAATGATGCTTGATTGACCCCGCTCATGTTTTTGACCACCTCGTTGAGCCGAAACGCCCCTTGGTCGAGCATCAACTCTTTGGTAACGTAGCTGACCGACTGCGGCAGGTCTTTGAGCGGCGTGGCTGACTTTGAACCAACAAAAGTAGTGGTATTGGTATAGGTGGTTTCTTTGCGGCCTACAATTTCGACCGTTTGCAGGGCTTGGGTGCTGTCTTCGAGCGACTTACGGCTGGATTTTTGGGCTAAAACGCCGTTGGCACTTGCTAACAACAATAAAATGATATAGTAATTTTTCATTTTTATTTGGACTAATTCTTAATAATTGACACCGCAAAGGTGCAATTAGATTAGATTCATTCCAAATAAAGGAGAAATTATTTTGAAAGATTCTAAATAAAATCTTATTGACTCTATTCAAAATCAAATATTATTCCTCACAACACTTGCCAAATCTCCACTACCACGTGGTCAGGCTGACGAGTGGCTTTGCTGATAAAGAGGCACTGATTGAGCCAGTTGTAGGGGCTAGCGGTGGGGGCTTCAAACAATGGAATTGTTCTAAAATAATAGGCATCGTCAGGCACCAATTCTCCCGCGGCCAGTCGTTGCCCCACCTCTTCCGAAGCGACTCGAATCCCCGTGTTTTTGAAGTAAATAAGCGTACCATCGGGCATTTTCAACTGATAATGCGCCTCCAGTTCCGTCACACCGTCGGCTCTCACGTATTGCCAATCAGCCCCACCCGCCATGATTTCGCCTTGTAGCAGTGGCCCTTCGATATGCCCCCCCAAAATGGGTACGATTCGACGCAAACCGCGCGGTGTTTGACCTACGACCAACGGCAGGCCAATATTGACAAAAAAAGAACAAACATATTCTAAATGAGGGGGTTGCGGCATCTTTTTAAGCTGATTTAGCGTTGAGCGATATGATGTCAAAACCTGCTACTTTTTTGTAATTGTCCATGACTTCTTCGAGTTTGGCAGACGGTATTTGGGAGGATTCAAACCCCGCTGGAAACCACTCTTCCATCATGTCCATGATTTGGTCGGGTCCTTTGGCGCGGTTTTGTAAGACTACTTGGGCGGTGGCAGGTACACGCCCCTGGTCGTACACTCGCAACGCCTCTGTGGGTGGGTGTTGCAGCAAACATTCTACCAAAAAATCAGCGTCAAGGATGGCCTGAGAAGCCCCGTTGGAGCCAATCGGGTACATCGGGTGGGCGGCATCTCCGAGGAGCGTCACCCTCCCAAAAGTCCACTGAGTCAGCGGGTTGCGGTCGGACATTGGGAACTCATACACGGCTTTGGCGTCGTCAATCATGGCAGGGACGTCAAGCCAATCGTAAGACCATGCTTTATAAATCTCCACCAAACGCGCTTTGTCTGCCTCGCGGTTCCAATCGCGCGCGGTGAGTTTCGACGCCCCTTCTTGGAGATTGGCCACCCAATTGATAAACACCCGTCCTTGGGCGTCGGGATTGGGTTCAATAGGATAAACCACCATTTTTTGTTTCAAACTTCCAATCATCGCCATTGAAGTACCGTTCAAAAAAGGCTTCATCCAAGTTGTACCTCGGTAAAGCACGTTTTCGGAGTACACGGGCGGTCCTTCGGCGGGGTAAAGCTGATGTCTTACCACCGAGTTGATGCCATCAGCACCAATCAGTATATCGGCGCGTTCTTCGTGGATTTTTTCACCCGTCTCTTTGTCAATAAAGTAGGCCCTAACTTCATCTTTACTTTGTTCAAAATGGGCTAAATGATGATTGACCACCAAAGCGTGAGTGCCTAACCGAGCAACCATCTCCTCCAAAAGCAACAGTTGCAAACGACCCCGATGCACCGAAAACTGCGGCCACCGATAGCCCGCAAAACGTCCGCGGGGTTCGGACCAAAACTGTTGCCCAAACTTGTTAAAATACACCAAATCGGAAGTTTCGATGGCATTTTGGGCAATCTTCTCCTGCAAACCCAATTGAGTAAGCACCCTGACACTATGCGGCAGAAGGTTGATACCCACGCCCAAAGGTTTGATGGTTTTGACCGATTCAAACACTTTGACCTCAAATCCTGCTTGATGAAGGCGCAACGCGGTGGTCAATCCACCTATACCCGCACCGATGATGACGATTTTCATGGGGCAAAAGAAACCGTTTGAAACTATTTATTTTTGTAAGCCTTGTCCAAAAACTCGTAGCGGGCGTCAGCGGGGGCTTTGATGGCCTTCGACTCGGTATCAATCACCATCACGGGAGGGGTAGGGTCTCCTGCTTTGGCGGCAGGCCACTCGGGGAGTTTGTCGCCGTTGGGGTTGCCCGTTTTGATAAAATTGGCAAAGAAACCGAGCATCGTATCCGACACTTTGTGGTCGTCTGCCGTCCAAGCGTATTCTTTGACGCGGTGCAGATTGCCCATGCAGTATTCAATCTCGCAAGCGTGAGGCGCACCCACGGCTTTGGGCGCGGGTGGCGCGTTGCCCTCTCTCCTGACCGTCCCGCCCGCCAAGCCAGACGCGAGCGTATTGTCCACGAGCGGTGGGCGGAGTTTGCTGTACAAATAGCGATACACGGGCTGAGAAGAGTTGTTGCGGTGCAAATCAAACCATTTCCAAGTGCTATACGAAATGAAGCGGTCGGAGGCCAAGGCCGTGGCCGAAAGCTCAATTTCTGCCTCCGAACCGTGCGGATAGAGCTTCATAACCTGCTCAAAATCATTGGGATATTCCTTTTTTACCCGTGCAGCATAGGCTTCTTCTTTGTAATTGGGCCCTTGCATAAACGCCATGCCTGGGATTTCGGCAGAGTTCCAACCAAGTAGCAGTGGCACTTGGGCTTGTTGTTTGGCGTTGAAAATTTCGGGCAGGGTTTTGGGCAAAAAATACCCGTCCAATACAATCGGGAAGCCAAACCGCCGCGATTCGTTGTAGATTTCGTAAATATCGCGGGTAGAGAGGCTACGAAGTTGTTTGAGGTTGGCAATGTTCGCATTTTTCAAAAATTCTGCCCCTTGTTTTTCGGCTTCGGCCAGCGACACGGGGGCGAGCGTCGGGTTGATGCCTGCGCCACTCTCGCCAATCGCCCCCGCAATCAAGTTTTTGCTCATGGGCGAAGCCATCTGATAGCTCACCGAAATAGACCCCGCCGACTCGCCCGCGATGGTTACTTTCAGAGGGTCGCCGCCAAAAGCCGCGATGTTTTTTTGAACCCATACCAAAGCCGCGTGTTGGTCGAGCAAGCCGTAGTTGCCCGAGGCTTTGTAAGGCGACTCGGCGCTGAGTTCGGCGTGGGCAAAGTTGCCAAAAATATTGAGGCGATAATTGCACGTCACGACCACAATGCCTTTTTTGGCCATGCTTTCGCCGTCGTAGCGCGGCTCGGAGGCATCGCCCGCCACAAAGCCCCCGCCGTAAAAATACACCAACACGGGCAGCCCTTGGGTGTTGCGCTTGGCGGGAGTCCAGACGTTGAGGTAGAGGCAATCTTCGCTCACGCCGTTGGAACGCGAGTTCATATCGCCAAACACGACCGTCTGCATAGGTCGGGGGCCAAACTGCTTGGTTTGTTTTACGCCTTTCCACTTGTCAAGTGGCTGCGGGGCTTTCCAGCGGAGGTCGCCCACGGGCGGTTTGGCAAAAGGAACGCCAAAATAGGTCTGAATACCCGTTTTGGTGTCGTATTCACCTTCGATGATGCCCTGTTCGACGGTGGTTTGAACGGCAAACGCATTGAGGTTTTGAGCCATGGTGTTAAAGCCAGTCACCCAAAGGATACCCAGCAAAAATGCTCGTTTTTTCATGGTAAAGTGCAGAGGTTTTATTGTCTAAATTTGTGACAATAAAAGAAAAGTGGCCCAATGTTCCTACTGTTTAGCCTACCAATAACTTAAACCCCTCGCCGTGGATATTGACGATTTGAAGGGTGGGGTCGTCTTTGAGGTACTTCCGCAGTTTGGTGAGATATACGTCCATGCTGCGGGCATTGAAGTAGGAGTCGTCGCCCCAAACGAGTTTGAGTGCAATGCTTCGGTGGATGGGTTGGTTTTGATTTTCGCAAAATAATTTGAGCAAAGCCGCTTCTTTGCTGGTCAGCTTTTGAGCATTCTCGCTATCGGTAAGTGTCTGATGGTCAAAATCAAACGTGAATTTTCCCAACGTAAAAATACTGGGTAAAGGGGCTGTGGTATGGTTGGTTTTTTGGTAACGACGCAGTACGGCTTGAATCCTCAACAGTAGTTCTTCCATGCTAAACGGCTTCGTGATGTAGTCATCCGCCCCGACCTTGAAGCCCTGAATCGTGTCTTCTTTCATGCTTTTGGCGGTCAAAAAAATGATAGGCACGTCTTTGTTGGTCGTGCGTATTTCTTTGGCCATTGAGAAGCCGTCTTTTTTAGGCATCATCACATCCAGCAAGCACAAATCAAACGGTTTTTCCAAAAAACGCTTGATACCCGCCTCGCCATTGACTGCCAAATCAACGGCAAAACCTTTGGAAATCAGGTATTCTTGCAACAATTGCCCCAAGTTAGGGTCGTCTTCCGTCAGGAGGATTTGGCCGTTCATGCGTTTGTTCGTTTATCGTTTGTTTGTTTATCGTTTGGATTGGCCGACTGCTTACCGCTTACTGCCGACTGGTATTTTCACCGAAAACGTACTGCCTTCGCCTATTTTGCTTTGTACCTCGATGCTGCCGCCGTGCGCTTCTATCATTTTTTTGACATAACTCAGCCCCAACCCAAAGCCCTTGACATCGTGGATGTTGCCCGTAGGTACGCGATAAAACGCCTCAAAAATCTTGGCTTGCTGCTCGGTGTTCATTCCGATGCCACGGTCGCTTACTTGGAGGAAAAGGTCGGTATCGGTACTTTGGGTACTGATGCTGAGGTGAGGGCGTTGAGGGGAATATTTGAGGGCATTGTCCACCAAATTCGACAGTACATTGGTCAAATGCCCCTCGTCGGCCTCCAAGAGGTCGTTGTCAGCCTCAAATTCCAGCACTAACTCGGCTTCGCGCTGCTCCATCTGTACGCTAAAACTATTGAGTACTTTGTCGAGCAAATCGTGCAGGTGAATGGGCGTTTTTTTCAACCGAATTTCGCCGCGCTCCAACAACGCCATTTGTAGCACTTTCTCCACGTGTCCGCTGAGGCGTTGGTTTTCGTCGTGAATGATGTTGAGATAACGGCCTATTTTCTGCGGGTCGGCGGGTGCTTGTTCCTGCGCCATGCCCACCGCCAAGTGAATCGTCGAGATGGGTGTTTTGAACTCGTGCGTCATGTTGTTGATAAAATCATTTTTGACATCGGCGAGTTTTTTCTGCTTAACAATGGTCGAAACGGCCACGTAAAAACACCCCAAAATCACCGCTAACAACAGTCCCGAACTTGCCAACGGTAGTGTCATATTTCTCAACACAAACCCTTCTCGGTCAGGGAAATACACCGCCAACTGACTCAATGATTGATTGATTTCGTTGGGAAAAAGCGTCGCTTTGTAAAGCTCCTGTGGGCGCGTGTCAGTACGGTAGGCCGTAGTCGAAAAAAGCACGTTGTTTTGGGGGTTGTTTTGAAGCGCAAACTCGTATCCAATGCCAATTCCGCGCTCTTGAAACGCTTTTTTGAGCAGTGAATCGAGCATCAACCGACTCACGCGCTGCTCCACGGGCCGCTTACTAAACAGCAGGTCTTTGAACACACTCCGCAGCATTTCGGTCGTGTTGGGCTGTTTTTCGGATGTCACTCTCGTCGCTGGTTTTGAAAAAGCTGCGTAAGGTTTTTTGGGTACTGCCCGAAACGACAACATCAGCGAGGGTGGCAACGTATCTGAATCGTAAAAAGAGGAATTGATTTGGTCAAACCACTCGTTAAAAATGCGTTCTTGTTGTTGATGAATCTTCAAAAATCGCTCAATCTGAGGCAATTCGGTAGTACGGTGACTCAAAAAATCGTTGATAAGACTCGATTGAAAATCGGTCATGGGGCGGTTTCGGGGGAGCAGAGCATCGGAGTGATTGGCGCCATCTTGGCTGGGTACAACCTCTCTGTTGGGGTTTTGAGAACTTTGGGCGTACTCATCAGGTAAGCGTTGTTGGGGGCTTTTAGCGCGTCGGGCCAAGCGGTTTTTTTGGAGGGTTTCGAGGTGCTTTTGCTGTTGTTCGATTTGCTCCCGCTGCCGTATCAAATAGACGATTTCTTGTTTCTCCAATTTTCTCACCACTTCTTGCAGCGCGTCGGTTACTTTGAGGCTAAACTGCTCATTGCGAAGCTCAATGGCGTTCGAAATCCAATACCACTGAAACCCCACCAAACACAACATGGCAAGGCTGATAAGTCCGATGATGAACTGGATTTTACGTTTTGTCATTTTTTTTCAATGTTGATGCAACGTTTCCCCTCAAAAATGACTCTTTGGAATTGAGCCATCCAAAGTAAGCCACAAAAACCTTTCAATTAACACATTTTAAGAAACTTTAACACAATCAAAAACATGAAAACAGCACTCATAGCAATGGTACTGGGCGTAGGACTGGGAGTAGCTACGACCGCTTTGGCACAAGATGACAAGAAAACTACCCACAACAACGACAAGGTGACGATTCGCGTGCGGGTGAGCGAAGAAAAGGACGGTAAAACCGAAACCATCGAGCGAAAATATACTTACCAAAACCTCTCCGAAGCCGAGCGTGAAACCAAAGTGAAAGCCATCATAGACTCGCTGCGCGGTGACAAAGACGTCTCCAATCGCCGCCTGAGTGTCACTATCGAAGAGGGCGACGAAATACTGTCTGACAAAAGTCGCTGGGGCGATGATATGGCCACAACACCGCGCAACCGAGAGAATCGCACCCGCATTTATGAGTACGACCGCGACCATAACCGCAACAATTCGCCACGCTACTTTCATTTTGACAATGACGCCTTTGCCGACCGCATGAAGCGCATCGAAAAAGACATTCAGCCGCGCATGCGCAAGCTCGAACTTGACCTCGAAAACTTTGGCCGTGATTTTGAGCCTCGTTTTCGGGAGTTTTGGAACAATGACATCAACATCGGGGGCAATGCCAAACCCTCTTCGATTCGAGGATTGGAGGCGTTTTCCAACAATCCCGACAAAGACCAACTCAATGTTCGCTTCTATGCCCCTGCCAAAGGCGACGTGACCATCCTCGTGACCAATACCAAAGGCCAACAAGTTGCCAAAAAAGAAATCAAAGACTTTGAAGGGGATTTTGTGGGGCAAATCGAACTCGGCAAAGATCCCAAAGGCACGTATTTTTTGAGCGTAACCCAAAACGAAGACGGGGCCGTGAAGCGCGTGGTGATTGAATAAGCCACCGACATCTGTTATCTTCGCCGCAAGAAGAACCAACAGATAGCATGAACTTACACGTAATAGACGCGGGCTATTTCAAACTCGACGGCGGGGCGATGTTTGGCGTTGTGCCTAAAACCCTTTGGCAAAAACTCATCCCCGCCGACTCCAACAACCTTTGTAGCTGGATGATGCGCTGCCTTCTCATCGAAGACGGCAACCGCCTCATGCTCGTAGATACGGGCATGGGCGACAAGCAAGACGCTAAATTTCAGGGGTTTTATGAACGCCACGGCGAGGGCGAACTGGTCAAATCCATCCAAAAAGCGGGCTTCGGGGCCGATGAAGTCACCGACGTGATTTTTTCGCACTTGCACTTTGACCACTGCGGTGGTGGTGTCAAATGGAACGCCGACCGCACGGCTTTTCAACTCACTTTTCCCAACGCCAAATACTGGACGCACTCGGCGCATTGGCATTTGGCTACGCACCCCAACCCGCGCGAAAAAGCCACTTTTTTGAAAGACAACCTCATGCCTATTGTCGAGTCGGGGCAGTTGTTTTTTTCGGACAAAGAAACAAATCCTTTCGGGTCGCAAGTACAAGCGGTGTATGTCAATGGTCACACCGAAGAAATGACCATGCTCAAAATCCAGCATAAAAACCAAACGGTGGTGTTTATGGCCGATACGATACCCTCACACGCGCACGTACCCGTACCGTATGTGATGGGCTACGATGTGCGCCCACTCGAAACCATGCAAGAAAAAGAAAACTTGCTCCAAGAAGCATTGGAAAAAAACTACCTGCTCTTCTTTGACCACGACCCCGTGGCCGATTGCTGCACCGTAGCCATGACCGAAAAAGGCATCAGGGTACAAGAAAAAGGAGCTTTGAAAGATTTTCTGTCGTATTAAGAAGGGTTAAACTCCCATCTGCCAAACCAATCACGAAACCAACGAAATATTGAGCGTGGTGGTGGTTTGTCATCAATGGTTTCATTGGTACCTAAGTATTTATTCAGAACCTCAACGGCTTCTTTGTTGCGGACTGCTTTGGCAATTTCCATTGGACTTTTGAACGAAAAAGCTTCCTTTACACTTGGATTTGCACCATTTTCGAGCAAAAAAACCGTCATTTCTAAATGATTTTGACGAATACTCTCAATCAAAGCACTCGTTAGAAATTCGGGATGCTGATAGTTCACATCAACCCCCATTGAGAGATAATACCGCACCAAAGCGAAATCATTTGTTTCGACTCCCCTAAACATGGCTTTCCAGTCACCACCTCCCATATCGAAGTATTTTTAGCTTGGTTTTTGATAGCTCCTTACAAAATCAATCACAAATTTTTGGAACTCTGACAATTTTTGTGGCTAACCTCATCCCCATCCCTTCTCCTGCCAGGAGAAGGGGGCAATACATAGTCCCTCTCCTGACAGGAGAG
>JALOLW010000079.1 GCA_025455795.1 Spirosomataceae bacterium | reverse complement strand
AAGTGTTGGTGCGCAAGGAGTTGGGCATTCAGCACCCTAAATTACAATCCATTGTCGCCGATTTTGACCGCCTTGACGCGGCGGATATCGTCGCCGATGATGTTTTTTGTTGTCTGGGTACCACCATGAAAAAAGCGGGTTCAAAAGAAGCATTTTATAAGGTGGATTTTACGTACCCGCACGAAATCGCCAAAAAAGCCCTCGCCAACGGTGCCAAGCGTTTTGCCATCGTAACGGCTATGGGAGCCGATTCAAAGTCGTTGTTTTACTACAACCGCGTCAAGGGCGATATTGAGCAGTCACTCAGAAAATTGGATTTTAAAACCTTGCTCATTTTTCGTCCGTCGTTATTGTTGGGAGAACGAAATGAGTCGCGTTTGGGTGAGAAAATCGGGGAATCTTTGGCCAAAGCCTTCCGATTTTTGACCCCTGCCAAGTACCAAGCCATCGAAGCCGACAAAGTGGCGCGGGCAATGGTGGCGATAACGTCGAGCAACGTGGAGGGGCAAGTGGTTTATCAGTCGGATGTAATGCAAGAATTTTGAATACACCATGCAAATCCGCCCCGCAACCGCCGAAGACACCCGCACGATTTATGGTTTTTTGTGCGATTTAGAAGAGCAACTGTTTGACTTTGAGGTTTTTAAGGCTATTTTTTTAAAAAATCTCCAAAACCCCGATTGTCATTATTTCTTAGCTTTCGATGGCCTCACACCCGTGGGTTACGCGAGCTTACACGCGCAGTGGCTGCTGCATCATTGCGGCAAAGTAGGCGAAATTCAAGAAATGTACGTGGTGGCGTCGCATCGGGGACGGGGTATTGGAAAAATTCTTTTGGCCCAACTGATGGAAGTGGCCGAGCGCGAACAGTTGGAAGTCATCGAAGTGACGGCCAACCAAAAACGCCATGATACGCACCGCTTTTACGAAGCCAACGGCCTCCAAAAAACACATTTTAAGTTTGTGAAACCAATGGGACAAGGAAGATAGGAGAACGAAACAAGGAAGATAGGAGAACGGAACAAGGAAAAAGTCAGCGGTAAAATAACCCAAACTAAAAACACCCAAACTAAAAAAGTTTGTAAAAAAATGACCGTAGAATCCACCGATTATCATGTTTCTCGTAACATATTGAGCTGGGCAGAAGAAGACCGCCCGCGTGAAAAGTTGTTGCTCAAAGGCCGCTCGGCCCTCACTGATGCGGAGTTGATAGCGATTTTGATTGGCTCAGGTACGGTGGATTTGACGGCGGTAGATTTGGCCAAAATTATTTTGCAGAAAGCAGGCAATAACCTCAACGAACTCGCCAAACTCAGCATCAAAGACCTGATGAAAATCAAAGGCATTGGCGAGGCCAAGGCCATTTCGATAGCGGCGGCGTTGGAGTTGGGGCGGCGGCGCAAAAGCGAAGAACCCGTCAAAAAACCGCGTATTACTTGCTCCAAAGACGCTTACGAGCAGATTCGGCCTTATTTGCAAGACTTACCCCACGAGGAGTTTTGGCTACTGCTCTTGACCCGCGCCAACGATGTCATTCGGCCCGTGCAGATAAGTCAGGGCGGTGTGTCGGGGACGGTAGCCGACCCGAAAATGATTTTCAAGGCAGCGGTAGAACATTTGGCGAGTGCTATTATTTTGGTACACAATCACCCCTCGGGCAACCTCCGCCCCAGCGAAGCCGACCGCGACCTCACCCGTCGCCTCAAAGAAGCGGGCCGTTTGCTCGAAATCCCCGTTTTAGACCACCTTATCTTTACCGACGCGGGCTTTTATAGCTTTGCCGATGAGGGAATTTTATGATTTTTAACATTATTGGCGGCGGAATCTATTTGTTTGAGCATACATTCCGCCAGTAATAATTTTTATTGTGGGCGGAATGTGTTATTTTTGCCTTACATTTCGCCCGTAATATTGATTATGATGTCACCCTGACAGGTTTACAAAATACGAACAATGACGGTCAGTTGCAAAATTTCGCAGTTCAGCTACAACGTTTTTCGCAAAGTCAATTGCCCGTACAAAAGCCCAAAAATTGGTTGGACGCATTTTTTCTGCTCTCCATGTATGTAGATACTTTGCCCAACGACAAAAAATCAGTAGTGTTCTTGGACGAAATTCCTTGGTTGGCAAGCCATAAATCAGGGTTTTTGATGGGATTGAGTTGGTTTTGGAACAGTTGGGCTTTGAATCGAAACATCGTCGTAGTGATTTGTGGCTCGGCGGCCTCTTGGATGATTCAGAAAGTAGTCAATGACCGTGGAGGGCTGCACAATCGCATCACCAAGCGTGTGTTTTTGTACCCATTTACCCTCAATGAAACAGAAGCCTATTTGCAAAGTCGGCACCTGTTTTTCAATCGTTATCAAATTGCTCAACTCTACATGGCTTTGGGCGGGATTCCCCATTACCTCAAAGCGATTGAAACGGGTAAAAGTGCGGTACAAAACATTAATGACCTCTGTTTTTCTAAAAATGGCTTGCTTCACGATGAATTTACGCGACTTTATCAAGCACTTTTTGCCAATGCCGAGCATCATTTGGCCATAGTGAGGGCTTTGGCCCAATCAAAGCAAGGACTGAGTCGGCCTGCGATTATTAAAAGTAGCCAACTCCCCGACGGAGGTAATACCTCAAGAATACTGGAAGAACTCGAACAGTCGGGTTTTATCACTTCCTATGATCCATTGGGCAAACGCAAAAAAGACATGCTGTACCGACTGACTGACGAGTATTCGCTGTTTTATTTGAAGTTTATTGAGCGCAACAAAAACGAAGGTGCAGATACTTGGAATCACCTGAGTCAAACGGCTACTGCTAAAGCATGGAGTGGGTATGCTTTTGAAAACTTATGTTTGAAGCACATTCCCCAAATCAAAAAAGCACTGGGTATTGCGGGCGTACATACCCAATCAGCGTCTTTTCTTTACAAAGGAAATGAACATGAAACAGGTGCCCAGATTGACCTCGTTCTTGACCGCAACGACCACATTATCAACTTGTTCGAGATGAAGTTTTACCATTCGGAGTTTTCGCTTACGGAGACTGAGGCCAAAGCAATTAGGAATCGTGTGCGCGTATTTAGAGAACAAACCGCCACTAAAAAACACCTGATGCCTGTAATGATGACGACTTTTGATATGCAACACAACCAGCATAGTCTTGGACTGATAGAACAAATCCTTACCTTAGACGCGCTCTTCTCCTAACAAAAAAATGGAACTACAAAAACGCATTACACTTTTCGGACTCGTCATGATAGCGGTCGGGTCGAGTATCGGGTCGGGAATATTTCGCACGCCTTCCGAAATTGTCGGGTACTTGCCTACGACGGGTTGGATGCTCACCGTTTGGGTAGTGGGGGCGTTGGTGTCGCTGTGCGGCGCACTGACTTTTGCCGAAATCGCCTCTATTTTTCCCAAAGCGGGCGGTTTTTACGTGTTTTTGAAAGAAGCCTTCGGGCCTTTGGTGGCGTTTTTGTACGGATGGTCTATGTTGTTGGTCATCAATACGGGGTCGTTGGCGGCCTTGTCGTTGGTGTTTGTGGCCTATCTCAACGAACTCATCCCGCTCTCCGACACGGCCCAACTGCTCGTGGCCGTGGCGGCTATCGCGCTGCTTACACTCATGAATGTGCGCGGTGTGAAGTGGGGCAACGCCTTTGCGTCGGTTTTTACTTCGGCCAAACTTTTTGGTATCGCCGTTGTGGTTTTGATAGGGCTTGTGTGGGGAGGTTTTACGCCTGATTTTATGGACTTTACGTGGTCTTCTGAATCCCAGCAACTGCCCATCATTTCGGCGTTTGGGTTGGCGTTGATAGGGGTTACGTTCTCTTATGGCGGGTATCAACACGCTACTTTTGTGGCGGCAGAGGTCAAAGACGCCGACCGTGTGGTGCCGCGTGCGTTGCTGCTCGGTATTGGTATTGTGTGTTTGGCGTATTTGACTATCAACGTGGCCTATCTCAAATTGCTCCCCATTCAAAAAATCGCTACTTCGACGGGAGTAGCCTCGGAGGCCATTTCGACGGTGTGGGCATGGGGGGGCAAATTCATCTCATTGATGATTTTGATGTCGGTACTTGGTACGATTGGGATTTATATTCTCACCGCCCCTCGCATTTATTTTGCAATGGCCCAAGATGGCTTGTTTTTCAAGAAATTTGCCGAAATCCACCCCCAATTTCAAACCCCTAATTGGGCCATTATTTTCCAATCAGTATGGACGATTTTGCTGCTGGTTTTTTGGAAAACATTCTCCAATCTTATCACTTACGTGGTGTTTGTGGATGCGGTGTTTTTCTTATTGGCCGCCGCTTCGATTTTTGTGTTTCGGAAGCGACAACTCACCCGACGTTACAACACGCTACTGTACCCGCTCACGCCCGTCGTGTTTATACTGATGGAGTTGTTTATCATTGGCAATACGCTCCTCGAAAAGCCCGAACAGGCTTTGGCAGGGGTGTTTTTTTTAGGACTTGGGGTAGGTGCGTATTGGATTTTTGCCAAAATGATAACGCAAAAACGGGACGTTTAAGCGTACTTTACGTACAGCAGCGCGACGATACTCACCACCACCCACAGTGAGACAGCTTGAAGCAGGACTTTTGCCCCGACTTGGCGCACTGCATCGAGAGAGATGCCTGAGCCTATTAAAAACAAACTTGCTACCAGACCCTGTTTGGCTACGGGGTAAAGCAAACGATACATCGCTGCCCCCGCAGGTACAAAGCTAAATAAGCAAGATGCCACCACAAAACCGATGATGAAAGAGGGGATTTTGAACGATTCGAGGTTGTCGGCAAAGCGCAATACCAACGCCAACGACACGGGGATAATCCACAAGATACGGAGCATTTTGGTGATAGAAGCCACGCGCAGGGCTTCGTCGCCGTATTTGGCCGCTGCCCCTACGACAGAACTCGTGTCGTGAATGGCAATGGCCGCCCAAGTGCCAAACTCTTCTTGCGACAACCCCGCCCAATGTCCCAACGTAGGAAAGATGAAAAGAGCGAGTGCGTTGAGCAAAAACACCACGCCCGTGGCCATCGAGAGTTGATTGGCGTCGGCTTTGAGTACCGAGCCTACCGCCGCAATGGCACTCCCTCCACAAATAGCCGTGCCGACCGATACCAAAAGTGAAATCAAACGGTTGATTTTGAGTAGTTTGCCCAAAAAGTAGCCAGTGCCTAACACCCCGAACACAAAACAAGCCGTAATGCCCACGTTGTCTTGACCTGATTGAAGGAGTACCTGCATATTGATACCAAACCCGAGACCGACCACCGAGGTTTTGAGGAGATAACCACCCCATTTGGAAGTGTGACGTTCAAAGGGATTGCGCCATATCAGTGCCATCACCAGGCCCAGCAGCAAAGCCACTGAAGCACTGGCCCAAGGGGTGCAGCAAAACAAAAAGGCCGCAACAAATCGTATTTTTTGACCGCTCATCGGTCAAAAGTAACCAACCCATCATAATTTGCCAAATCAACTCGTTTTTGTGTTAATTTTGTCGCCAACTTATTCGTATATGTCGCTTTTTCGCCTTTTATTGTTGGGTACATTGCTTGCCACCGTCAGTGCGTGTACGCTGTTTCGTTCAGGTTCGTCTGCCACTTCCAAAAAACTTTCTGACCGTCCCAAAGGGCCATACACCAACTATGTAAACGACATTATCAAAGCGGCACGTGCTTATACAGGTACGCCCTATCGCAGTGGTGGCAACGACCGCAGTGGCATAGATTGTTCGGGTTTGGTGTGCAGTGCCTACGCTCAAGTGGGCTTGCGCGTACCACGGATTTCGTGGCAACAAGCGGAGTTTGGCACGGAAGTCGAAGAAGTCAAAGACATTCGGCCCGGCGATTGGATTTTTTACGTGCCAGAGGCGGGTAAAGCGGGGCACGTATCGCACGTGGGTATCGTAACCGCCGTGAAGTCCAAGACCGAAATCATGTTTATTCACGCTTCGTCGTCGAAGGGTGTTCGTGAAGATAACCTCTTTTCAAAATACTATAAAAACCGCTTTGTCAAGGCTGTTCGACCCTTTTAACCTAATACTTTTCTGATATGCTCATTACAACTACGCACAACATCGAAGGCAAAAAAATTACGCAGTACATCGGCTTGGTCAATGGCGAAGCCATCATCGGGGCCAATTTGGTCAAAGACTTTCTTGCCAGCGTGCGCGATGTCGTGGGCGGTCGCTCGGGCGCGTACGAGCAAGGGCTGCGCGAAGCCAAAAGCCTCGCCATCAAGGAAATGATAGACCAAGCCCAACGCTTGGGAGCCAATGCCATCATCGGAGTAGATTTGGACTACCAGACCATCGGTGGCAATTCTTCGATGCTCATGGTCAGTGCCAACGGTACGGCCATTGTATTTGAAGAGCATTGAAGTGAATTTACAAAAGAAGCCCTACTTGTTCGCTTCTTTTTGCCAAGTGTCTTTCAGCCCCACGGTGCGATTGAACACGAGTTTGTCGGTGCTGCTATCGGAGTCTAAGCAAAAATACCCTTTTCTCATAAACTGAAACTTATCTTCCAAGGTCGCATTGGCAAGGGCAGGCTCGGCGTAAGCCGTAACCACAGTCAACGAATCAGGATTGAGATAATCTTTGAAATCTCCTTCTTCCGACGACGGGTCTTCTACCTTAAACAAGCGGTCGTACTGACGGACTTCTATCGCCACGGCTTCGGCCACCGACACCCAGTGTAGCGTTCCTTTGACATTGATGCCCGAGGTGTCGTTGCCGCTTTTGCTGTTTTCGATGTAAGAGCAATGCAGTTCGACCACTTGGCCGTCGGCGTCTTTGATGGCTTCGTCGCAGCGGATGATGTAGGCACTTTTGAGGCGGACCATTTGGCCAGGGGCCAAGCGGAAATACTTCTTGGGAGGGTTTTCCATAAAATCCTCTTGCTCAACGTAAATCTCTCGACTAAACGGCATTGTGCGAGTGCCACTACCTTCCAAATCTTCTGGATTATTTTCGCTTTGACACATCTCCGTTTGACCTTCGGGGTAGTTGGTAATCACCACTTTGAGCGGGTCAAACACCACCATGCGGCGTTGAGCGATTTTGTTGAGATGGTCGCGTACACAAAACTCCAACAAACTGATGTCTATCAACTGAGAATTTTTGGTGACACCTGCGCGCTCACAAAACTCCCGAATCGCTTCGGGCGTGTAACCACGGCGGCGCATACCAGAGAGCGTGGGCATACGCGGATCGTCCCAGCCGTTGACGTGTTGTTCATTGACGAGTTTGAGCAGTTTGCGTTTGCTCATCACGGTGTAGGTGAGGTTCAAACGCGAAAATTCGTATTGTTTGGAGGGGAAAATCGCTAAATTTTCGATGCACCAATCGTACAATTCGCGGTGCGGGACAAACTCCAACGTACAGACCGAATGGGTGATTTTCTCAATTGAGTCCGACTGCCCGTGGGCAAAATCGTACATCGGATAGATGCACCACTTGTCGCCGGTGCGGTGGTGGTGGGCAAACTTGATGCGGTACAGGATAGGGTCGCGCATGAGCATATTGGGCGAGGCCATGTCTATCTTGGCGCGGAGCGTGCGCGAACCTTCGGCAAACTCCCCGTTTTTCATGCGTGTAAACAAATCCAAGTTTTCTTCGATGCTGCGTGAGCGATAGGGGCTGTTGGTACCCGCCTCGGTAGGTGTGCCTTTGAGAGTGGCCATTTCTTCGGAGGTAGAATCGTCCACGTAAGCCAGCCCTTTTTGAATGAGTTGGAGGGCGAACTCGTACAACTGGTCAAAATAATCGGACGCATAAAATTCGTTGGCCCACTGAAAACCAAGCCATTGTACGTCATTTTTGATGGATTCGACGTACTCGGTATCTTCCGTGACGGGATTGGTGTCGTCGAAACGAAGATTGGTAGCACCGCCGTATTTTTGGGCAACGCCAAAGTTCAAACAGATGGATTTGGCGTGGCCAATGTGCAGATAGCCGTTGGGTTCGGGGGGAAAGCGTGTCAATACCCGCCCGTCGTGCTTGCCTGCACGGAGGTCTTCTTCAATGATTTGCTCAATGAAATTCAATGATTTCTCTTCGGTGGATTTTACGGTCGAATCACTCATGGTTTGAAAGGCAGCTTTAAAAGACGCAAAATTACGCTTTTTTCAGTACGAATCCACGCGTGTACCCGAATCTGTTGTCACAATGTACGCTTTTCCACCCTCGCGCTCGATGGCCTCAGCCACGGCTTCGGGCTGTTGAGGGGCATACACAAACATGCACCCACCGCCACCCGAACCGTTGATTTTGCCACCCAACGCCCCTGCTTTGAGCGCGGCTTCCATCATTCGGTTGATTTTGGGCGTAGAAGTTTGTTTGAAATCACGCAGGTTTTCAAAATGACGATAAAGCAAGCCGCCAAACTGTTGGTCGAAGTCGGTAGAGGGGGTATCAGAAGCGAGAAGTGCTTTCCCCTCGCGCAAAATATCGCGGTCTTCTACGTTGGCTTTCAGGAGATTGTAGTCATCGGTTGTCAGAAGCGTTTGGTATTTTTCCAATGCTTCTATGGGTGTATTGACCATCGAAAAATCAGCGTCAAAAGCCGATACTTGCCCGATAATACGCTCCATGCCGTACCGACAGCGGGCCAAAATACCGAGCGTATCTTTGGGTTGTTGGGAGTCGCCCAAGACAAAAGTGCCTAATCGTGGTGTAAGGGCTTCTACGTGAATGCGCGGGCGCGATTCGAGGTAAATCACCTGTCCGATAGCCGTTGAGTAATGGTCCATCATGCCGCCAGGTTCGCCAAATTCGAGGACTTCGGCTTCGTTGGCTATTTCGCCCAGCTCTTTGGGCGTCAATTCGGTGGGATTGTCGGCGTGGCGCGTGAGGAAGTTGGCCCAAGTCACCACCAACGCCGATGAACTCGACGTTCCTGAATTGATGGGAATAGTGCCTCGCACCTCACACGTCAGCCCCCGACTAAACACAAACCCACGCCGCCGAAGGATGTTGAGGGTACTTCTGAAATAGTCACGTTCTTGGACGTAGGGCAGCGTCTGCGACAAATCGAAAGACGCGCTTTGACCTATATCAGGCAGATGAATTTGGATTTTGGTGTCATTCCGAAACCCACCTTCGATGCTGATTCTCAGAGAAATAGCTGCTGCCACAACGGGCAGTCCTAAATAATCTTGGTGTTCACCAAAAAAACAAATCCGACCTGGGGTAGAGATTTTCACAATTTTACCAACTTTTCTTTTTGTAACCTACCAAGGCGTAGTAGAGGATGAAGAGATAGAGTGGGAGCATTATCCAATAGGCTTGCTGTGTGCTGTGGATGGTATCGGCGAGTTTGCCATAGACCAACGGCAAAATAGCCCCGCCCGAAATTCCCATAATCAACAAAGCCGAGCCTGTTTTGGTGAATTTGCCCAAGCCATCAATCGCCAACGGCCAAATCGCAGGCCATACGAGGGCGTTGGCCAAGCCCAACAGGGCAATAAAGACAACCGACGTAAAACCACTCGTCAAAATGGCTAACACGGTAAATACAATGCCCAAAATAGCCGAGACTTTGAGGCAGGTGTCTTGTGATAAATATTTGGGAATCAATACAATACCTGCACCATAAGCCGCCAACATCGCCCAAAGTGTATAAGTGCCAAATACGCTGGCTTCGGATTCAGGAAAACCCAGCGACACCCCGTAATTGATGATGGTATCACCCGCAATGACTTCTGCCCCCACGTAGCAAAAAATGGCCACGACGCCCAACACAAGATTGGGGTACGAAAACACGCTGTCGTGGACTACACGCGCTACCCCTTCGGTTTCTTCTTGTTCCTCATTTACTTCGGGCAAGCCTTTTGAAAACCAAATCAATGCGGCTAATACCAACAAAACGCCCGTCAAAATCAGGTAAGGTGTTTCTACTTTTTGCAGTTCTTCTTCGGGCGTAGCGGCGGCGGCACCCGCCAAAAGTAAACCGCCAAACAGTCGCTGACTAAAAATACCTGCCATTTTGTTGGCAACCCCCATGAAACTGATGCGCTGCGCGGCACTTTCTCGTGGTCCCAAGATGGTCACATAAGGATTGGAGGCGGTTTGGAGCAGCGTAAGGCCGATACCAATCGTAAACAAGCCCACCAAAAACAACGGGTAGGAAACGGCCTGTGCCGCAGGAATGAATATCAACGTGCCGAGGGCCATCACCGCCAAGCCGAGCGACATCCCTCTTTTGAAGCCCGTCCGTTTCAATACCTCCGACGACGGAATGGCCATGACGGTGTAGGAAATGAAAAAAGCGAAAGTGACAAGGTACGAACTGGTATTGTCGAGGCCAAAGGCTTTTTTGAAAAAGGTAATGAGGGTACCATTGACCCAAGTGACAAATCCGAAGATAAAAAACAACAAGCCAATGATAATCAGCGGTCCGACATAACTCTGTTTTTGCTTTGACATAGCGCGCGAGGGTTTAGTGAAAAGTTTAGTGCCTCTAAACAATCACTTTTTCGGCTGATTAAAAAACGTTCTTTCATAAATTTTTTTAATTAAAAAACACTTCGTCCACAAATACCCAACCAGGGTTGTTTTTGTTGCTGTGCCAAACGGGGATTTTGGCAACGGGCCGCGCGATGACTTTGAAGTGCATAAAAGTGCCTTCTTTGAGGGTTACTTGGTACGGTTCGATGCGCGGGCTGTCGTTTTTGGTGGGTTGGAGAGGAACTATTTTTTGTAAAAGTTGCAGTTTGTTTGGCTCATTGCCTCCCCAAATTTCCAGCGCAGTTGGTGGGAAAATAGACCCGCCAACGTTTCTTCCCGTACTGATAGTCAGGGTTTTGAGGGGCATTGGCTTTTCAAAAGTAAACAACGCCTCGAAGGGCTTTTCGCGGTAGCCGAGCCACGCTTTGTTTTTGAAATCGGAAGGGTCGCCTTTTTTGAAGTCAGTGAGCGTTTGGCTGCCTTCTCCTGGGTACTGCGGATTGGGTTCATTCAGGAGTTGGACGGTTTTGGGGCGGTAGCGACCTTTGAAAAATGTGTATTCGACGCTGTTGCTGGCGTACCAGTTTTCTTTGGTAGCAATGGCCTTCACCACCGTGAGGTTGGATAAATAAATGGGCTTGTCATAAACCAATGCGCTGGTGGAGTCGGGTGTGGTGCCGTCGAGCGTGTAGCGAATCGTCACGCCTTTGAGTGGATGCTTAAAAGTCACGGGCATTTGGTCGGTCAGGACAAACTGCTCATTGACGAGCATGGGTGGGTTGAGTTTAAGGATTTCGGAGGCTTTGGCCACGTAGCCAAGTTGGAAACCGACTTTGGGGCACTGCTTTTGTAACAACGCTATATCTGCTTCGGAAATAGCTGTATTCCAGATGAATATCTCTTTCAGTTGCGGCATTTTATTGACAAAAGACAACTGCTCCTTCGTCACTTTTGTACCCGACAATGACAATGAACGCAGTGCTGAGAGCGATTGAAGCGCCGTGAGATTTTGGCCTGTGATGTCGGTATTGTTGAGGATGAGTTTTTCGAGATTTTCAAATTGTGCGATGGTCTTCAAATCTTCATCTTTGACGGGCATATTGGTCAAATTGAGCGATACCAATTGCGATTTGATGGCTGATAATTCGCCCAACTGTTCGGGTTTGTACGCTTGTCGCACAAAAAAATCGGCGTGTAGGGCAGGGGAGTTGTGGGCAACGGCAAAAACGGAGCGAAACGGATTGTTGAGCTTTTCGATGGTTTTGGCATCGGCAGCATCAAAATCATACTCGGTAGCTGATGTGGGGGCGGTATTGTCTTTTTGCAATAAGGTTTTGAGAGGATCGTTGGCGGCCAATGCACCCACTGTTTTTTGAGGGTCAGCCCCCGCATTGATCCATGCCGTCAGCAGGCCGATTTCTTGGGGCGTGAGTTGGGGTTTGCCTTTGGGCGGCATATGTTTTTTATCGTCGAGCGGTAGGTTGGCGCGTTGCAAAATATGACTTTTGAGGGCATCACCCGCTACCCAAATTGGACCATTTTTGCCGCCTTTGAGCAAGCCCGCCCAGGTGGTCATCAGCAGTTGGCCTTTTTGTTTTTGTTCGTTGTGGCATTGGTAGCATTTGGCTTTCAAAATGGGTTGAATCGCGGCTTCAAAGACGGGCGTTTGGTCGTTGATGGCCAACGTTTCTTCGGTTTTTGGGGGAAATAAATAGCCTTCACCGTGGGTAAGACTCGCGCCAAAATGCCCCGTTACAAACAAAACTACAACACTTATTATCAACGAAATATCAAACATTCGTGGCCGTTGGGCTGCTTGTTGCTGTCCCCACCAAAGTCCATAACAGCAAAAACTGAGTGCCACGCCCGTGTATTTGTGCCAGGTGAGCAAGTCGGCGGTATAGCCATCTTCTCTCGACAAAAAGAAACCCATCAAAGCGGCTAAAACTGCTGTGAGGGCATTGAGTGAGAGGGCAAAATTCAGTATTTTGGCAAAACCTTCACCCGCAAACTCTTTTCGGAATAGCCAAAAGACACCGACTAAAACCAACAACCCGATGGGTAGATGGAGTAGCATGGGGTGCATTCGCCCGATGGGTTGAAGCCAAACAGGAAGGCTGACGCTGTTTTGAAACATCACTAAAAACGCCAACAGTACGTGCAGGCCAAGTAATGAATAAGAAGTAAAGGTCTGAAAACGACGCATATTGGGGATTGGGATTTTTTATCATTAACCGCCTGCAAAACACTACGCCATCAGTCCCGTCACAACCTTGCCTGCCACATCTGTGAGCCGATAGCGGCGGCCTAAATGTTTGAAAGTTAGCTTTTCGTGATTGAGGCCCATGAGGTGCATGATGGTAGCGTGGAAATCGTTGATATGGACGGGGTCGCGCACGATGTTGTAGCCAAACTCGTCGGTTTCACCATAGACTGTACCCGCTTTGACACCGCCGCCCATCATAAATGTACAATACGCCCGTGGGTGGTGGTCGCGGCCATAATTATCTTTGGTGGAGTTGCCTTGTCCGTAGTTGGTACGGCCAAATTCGCCGCCCCAGATGACCAGCGTTTCGTCCAAAAGACCGCGTTGTTTGAGGTCGGTGATGCGCTTTGGTAGCGCGGTCGGTATCTTGGGCTTGGAGGGGCATTTCGCCCACCATGTTGCCGTGTTGGTCCCAGCCTTGGTGATACAACTGCACAAACCGCACCCCCGCTTCCGAAAGTTTACGCGCCATGAGACAGTTGGCCGCAAACGTGCCAGGGACAAGGCACTCTGGCCCGTACATTTTGATGATATGGTCGGGTTCTTTCGTAAAATCGGTCAATTCAGGCACAGCGGTTTGCATCCGATAGGCCATTTCGTACTGTTGAATTTTGGCCTTGATTTCGGGGTCGCCTACCTCGTCAAACGCCATATTATTGAGTTCAGAGAGATGATCGAGCATTTTTCGCCGTGCCGTTCGGTCGGTACCGTCGGGGTTGTTGAGGTACAAAATCGGCTCTTCACCGCTGCTAAACACGACGCCCTGGTGCGTCGAGTCCAGAAAACCATTGGTCCAAAGTTTGGAATACACTCCTTGCCCGTTGCCACGCCCACGCGAGAGCAACACCGAAAAAGCGGGTAAATTCTTGTTTTCGCTGCCCAAACCATAGCTCACCCACGCGCCCATGCTTGGGCGGTTGCCCTGCTGCGCGCCCGTCTGCATGAACGTGAGCGCGGGGTCGTGGTTGATGGCTTCCGTGTTCATGGTTTTAATCATGCACATATCGTCGGCGAGGGTGGCGATGTTGGGAAACAAATCACTGAACCACATCCCCGATTCGCCGTATTGCTTGAAACCAAAATGCGAACCCACCAACGGAAATTTGGCTTGATTGGCGGTCATGCCTGTGAGGCGTTGCCCCATGCGAATCGAGGCAGGAAGATCTTCGCCCGCCATTTTGTTGAGTAGCGGCTTGTACTCAAAACTCTCGTACTGCGAGGGCGCACCGTTCTGAAACAAGTAAATGACCCGTTTGGCTTTGGGCGCGAAATGCGGCAAGCCGAGCGGCAGCGCGTCGGTGTCGGTGCCATCGCCTTTGAATAGTTCAGGCACCAGCAACGACCCCAACGCAATGCTTCCGATACCCGTAGCCATTTTACCTAAAAAATGCCGACGGGTAATATTGAGACGATTCTCTAAAAATTGGTTCTGCCCCCTACCCCCAGGCGGGGGAATTATTTTATTGTTCATTTTTTCTAATATTTTGATAGTCAATTACTTCATCAGTGTTTCTTCAAGGTTGTACATCATCAAAATCGTTTGCATCAATGCGGCGGCGGTAGGGCGGTCTTTGAGGCGTGCTTGCCGACTTTCGCCCACACTCAGCAGTTTTGCCGTGCGTTTGGCGTCTTTGGAAAAAGTGGCTTTTTCTTCTTCAAAGTATTTTTCCAATACCGCCAATTCTTTGGCTTTGGCCTGCCGACACACAATGCGACGAAACGCCTGACCGATTTTTTCGGTCGAGCTTGAAGGGACTTGGGTAAGCTTTTCGGCCAATACTCGCGCCGATTCGAGAACAAGAGGGTCGTTGAGCATTACCAATGCTTGTAGGGGCGTGTTGGTACGAGAGCGTTTTACTTCACATTGGTCGCGGTTGGAAGCATCAAAAATAAGCATCGAAGGCGGCGGTACGGTGCGTTTGATAAACACGTACATGCCCCGCCGATAGAGGCTGTCGCCGTGGTCTTGGATGTAAGTTTTGAGCAATCCACGTCCCGAAGTGGCTGATTCCCAGAGTCCTTTGGGTTGGTAAGGCTTCACACTCGGTCCGCCGATTTCGGGGTTGAGCAGGCCGCTGCTTGATAGCACCAAGTCGCGCACCAACTCCGCCGAAATCCGCAGCCTCGGTGCGCGTGCGAGCCACACATTTTCGGGGTCTTTGGCAAGTTTGTCGGCACTCACCTGCCCCGACTGCCGATACGTGGCCGAAGTCACGATTTGTTTGACGAGGCGTTTGATGTTCCAACCGTGTTTTCTAAAATCTACCGCCAACCAATCCAACAGTTCGGGGTGGGAGGGAAGCTCACCTTGCATCCCAAAATCCCCGACGGTTTTGACAATACCCCGCCCAAAAAACTCCTGCCACATCCGATTGACAAAAACACGCTCGGTAAGCGGATTGTTGGGGTCAAACATCCACTGTGCCAAACCGAGGCGGTTTTGGGGGTATTTTTGGTTGTTGAAAGGCAAAATGAAATTGGGCATTTGGGCAGGAACAACGTCGGTGGGTTGGTCGTAGTTGCCACGGTTCAAGACGTGCGTTTTTCGCAGGGTATCAAGGTCTTGCATCACCATCACCATCACGGCTGCCGTATCTGTTTTATTGACAAACCTCAAAATGTCTTTCACATCTTGGGTGGAGATTTTCATGTTGGGCGGGTCGGCAAAATTGGCATCAATCGTTCCAAAAAGTCCTTTTTCGGGTACTTGGTTGAAAAACGCAAAAGCACTGTAATAATCTTTTTGAAGGATGGGATCGTACTTGTGGTCGTGGCATTTGGCACACTCGTAAGTGAGCGCGAGGAATGTTTTTCCAAAAGTGTTGGTGCGGTCGGTGACGTACTCAATGCGGTATTCTTCATCTATTACCCCGCCTTCTTGTGTGATTTTGTGGTTTCGGTTGAAGCCCGTCGCCAGCATCACTTCTTTCATGCGCGGGTTGTTGGCTTGGCTTTTTTGGCGTTTCACAATGAAATCACCCGCCAACTGCCAGGTCACAAACTTGTTGTAGCCGTAGTTTTGGTTGAAGGCATGAATCACCCAATCGCGCCACGGCCACATGGTACGGAGGCCGTCGTCTTGGTAGCCGTGCGAGTCGGCATAACGCGCCGCATCGAGCCACTGAATCGCCATTTTTTCGCCATAATGCTTGCTTTGGAGCAATTCATCCACCGCTTTTTCGTAAGCATTGGGCGACTTATCGTTCAAAAACCGTTCCTGCAAGTCCAACGACGGCGGCAAGCCTGTGATGTCGAGGGCGGCGCGTTTGAGGAGACGTTCTTTGTCGGCTTCTTCGTTGGGGGCAAAGCCATTGGCTTCCATTTGGGCCAACGTAAAATGGTCAATCTCATTTCGCGGCCATTTTTTGTCACTAATCTTAGGTAATGCGGGCAACTGCGGCGCGATAAACGCCCAATGCGGCTTGTACTTAGCCCCCTGCTTGATCCACTTTTCAATCAGCGCAATTTCCGACTCAGTCAATTTTAGGTTAGACTCTACGGGCGGCATCACCTCTGCCGTGTCTTTGGAGGTGATTCGCAGCCACACCGCCGAGGCTTCGGGTTGACCAGGCACAATCGCGTGAAGATTGGGGCTATCTTTGAGCGCGGCGTAGGCGTTGGCCTCAATGTCGAGCCGCAAATCGGCCTCACGTTTGTTGGCATCTGGACCGTGGCATTTGAAGCAGCGGTCAGACAGTATCGGGCGGATGTGGTAGTTGTAGTCCACTTCGTCGGGGACAGCGGCGGCGGTATCGCCGTTGTTCAAAAAACAAGCCGATGTAGCAGCACAAAGAGCGATAACCATCGCCCATAAAAGATTGTTTTTGAGTAGATAAGCAGTTGATCGGGTGCGTATTTTCACGTCATGGAAAAGTAGAATTGTGGATAAATCGTATCTTCATTAAAAATACTAATCGTCTATATTCTACTTTAAAATCTCAACCTAACAAAATGCCGATTCATTATCAAGTTACCGAAAACCCATCTGTTATTAGAGATACGACAGAAGCTTTGTACCAACACATCTTTGCTGTCTCTGATACCGCAAAATTTTATCCTCGTTTTGAAACTGAAACCGACTTTATGGCTGTTTTAGCATACAATCAAACAGACCTGATTGGTTTTAAATTGGGCTATCGAAAATCAAAAAACACGTTTTACAGTTGGTTAGGTGGCGTTTTGAAAGTTTATCGGGGGCAGGGTGTTGGGCAGCAACTCATGCAAATACAGCACCAACGTTGCCAAGAAAAAGGGTACGCCAAAATCCAAACCAAAACCATGAATCAATGGCGAAAAATGCTGATTCTCAACCTACAAAACGGTTTTGAAATCGTGGAAACCTACCGCGACAAAGAAGGGGAATTGAAGATAATTTTGGAAAAATCATTGATAGAAAAAAACTCATTATGAATCGCTTACAACTTTTGTTGCAGTTTTACGAAGAAGACCCTACCGACCCGTTCAATGCCTACGCTTTGGCGATGGAGTACCAAAATACGGACGCAGCATTGGCCCAAAAATACTTCGACGAGCTGCTTGCAGCGCATCCCGACTACCTACCCACTTACTACCATGCTGCGGCACTGTACGCGGCCTTGGAGCATTTTGACAAAGCAGAAAGTATTTATCAAAAAGGACTTCAACTTGCTCTTCATCAACAAAATACCAAAACTCACCAAGAATTGCAGCGAGCGTACAGGCAGTTTCAAGACGAGCAAGAAGATTGGTAATTTTTGTTAAAATCTGACAAAGTGGCAGTTTTTTCTTAATTTTGTGACTTAAAATAATATTCGAGACCCAATGGCTTACGAGTCAATAGATAAATTACAAAAGGTATTAGCAAGCGAATATTAAGATGAGTGCAGGAAGAACTATAAATACGCTGAGTCAAAGTTGGGGGACACCGCAGTTTTTGGAGGAACGATTGAGTTAGACCCATGTTCAAACGAATACTCTGTCGTTAAGGCAAATACAGAGTATCGCTTGCCTCAGCACGATGGACTAAAAGAACGTTGGAACTATCCCACTATCTATGTAAATCCACCTTACGGAATTGACAAAGAACGTGGGACAACCATTAAAAATTGGCTGGCCAAATGTGCAAATGCTCATGAAGAGTTTAATTCGGAGGTTTTGGCACTTGTTCCGATTGCAGCCAATACTGCTCATTGGAAAAAATATGTTTTTACCAAAGCCAAATCTATTTGTTTTTTGTACGATACACGACTCCGTTTCTTAGAAAATGGACAAGATACAGGCAAAGGTGCCCCTATGGCTTGTGCCATGATTTATTGGGGAAATAATCAACGTAAATTTTATGAGGTATTTATTGAGCATGGTGCCGTAGTTGATATATCAAATCTAATTGGTGAAAAAATCGGTGCAGACCGAAAAAAATACGAGTTATTTTGTTGAGATAAAGAAAAAAACAATGATTACATCCACATTAAAAATACTTGCCGAAGAAGACAAGGAGGCTTGCGAAGTAGTGAAGCACAGTGAAGA
>JALOLW010000493.1 GCA_025455795.1 Spirosomataceae bacterium | reverse complement strand
ATTAATGCCTTACAACCTTAAAGGGAAGCCAACGATACCAAGTAGATTCAACTATGACGAGTCTCAATAATAGGTAGGTTCAAGTAATAAATGCAACTTTTGGATGAATATTCGCAAAAAGAGACTACAGCCGTCTAAACATTTCTTCCAAACGCGCTATTGTGATGGTATCTTGCCAATCATAGCCCACGGCGTGGTTCCACATATGCGATAGATTGTACGATACGTGCGCCATTGCGGTGATTTGTTCGTCCGTCCAATCTTTCGATAAGTTTTGCGGCAACGTGATGTTGTGCTTGGCTACCATTTCTTTGAACTCCGCCACCCCTTCTGGATAAAAATCAGCTAAGTGGTTGAACGCAATGCAGTTGGAATAACAATGGCGCATTCCTAATATTTTGGAAAGCCCGTAGCTCAACGCATGGCACACACCCACTTCCGAGTATGTGAGACTCAAACCGCCCATGAGCGATGCTACCATCAGTTTTTCGTCGTTTTCGGGGGTCTGCCCGCTTTTTTCGCCCAAATAAATCTCACGGCACAATTTGAGCGATTGCTCCGCGTAGGCGTGCGAGTAGGCGTTGTTGAACTGCCCGTTTTCTGACTCAATACAGTGAATGTAAGTGTCCATGCCCACATAAAACCACCAATCGCGCGGCACGGTGGCGATGAGGTCGGGGTCGAGTACGATTTGATTGAACACCGTCCACTCGCATTTGAGGCCCAATTTTTTCTCTGGACCCGTCAATACCGCCGTCATCGAAACTTCCGCGCCCGTACCTGAAATCGTAGGCACGCCCACGTGATAGATGCCAGGTACTTTGATGAGATTGAGACCCTGATAGAGCGTTGAAGAGCCTTCGTTTGTCACCATCAGCGACACGCATTTGGCTATGTCCATGATGGCACCACCTCCAATCCCGATGATGCCAGAAGGCAAGCCTTTGGTCGCCAAAATCTCGTCGCGCAGGCGGTCAATCTGCTCGGTGGTAGGCTCGTGCGGGTCCACGTCTATAAAATATACGGTGTCTTCGGACTGAACAGGTAGGCGTTTTTCTAAGTCCCTGCCTTTGAAGTAGTTGTCTATCATAAACACCATGTAGCGGTTGTTCTCGCTGCGGTGTGGGGCGATGATGTCGCCGAGTTGGTCAAAACTTCCCCGTCCAAAAACGGTCTTCTCAATTCCTTTAAAATTTTTGTGCATGATGAGTTCTTTGAAATGCAAAATCTAACCACAAACCTACGTAGAATCAAGGATTTTTGAAAACTGCATTTGACTTGGTGTAGCAATTCTTGCTATATTGCCGAAAAATTACGTGATGAAAATCTCCCCATTATTTCTTGCTTTGCGCTGTTGTATCCTCCTTTGGGTGGTCTGTCTCACCGCCTGTCAATCTTCTCAAAATACTGACCAACAGACCTCCCAAGAGTCGGTAGCAATGGCGGCGATTGACACCACAAAGTCTGACTCGATGAGCGTTTATCTGCTTGATATTAAGGCTAAATTAACGAATTTGGAGACCATTGTCGTCAATGATGACCCTGTTTTTCACGCCAAAAAAACGTACCGCGCCGTACCTTTTCAGGCGGTGATGGACCAATTTTTAGCCGCGTACAAGAATCTTGACTTGGCCCAAACCCAAATCGTTTTTGAATGTGAAGACGGCTACAACCCTTCGATGTCGTTGGCAAAAGTATTGGACAAAAAATCCTACTTGGCACTGTCTGATGTGGACGCACCCACGGGACAAGAATGGATAAATCCCACCAAAGAAGGTCGAGAAATGAAAATCGCCCCTTTTTACGTGGTCTATACCGACGTGCCCGCCTCCGATGTGAGCTTCAAATGGCCTTATAATTTGGTCAAAATCAGCTTGGCCTCGGCGTCGGAAGAGTTGGCGGTGCTGTTTCCCAAAGAAGACGATACCGTGGTCAAAGGCTTTGAATTGTTCAAAACCAACTGTTTGACCTGCCACGCCCTCAACAAAGTGGGCGGCAAAATGGGACCTGAACTCAACTACCCCAAAAGCGTAACGGAATACTGGAAAAGCACCGACGACATCAAAGCCTTTGTCAAAGCACCATCGTCGTACCGGCACGACTGCAAAATGCCCGCCGTGACGCATCTCAATGACAAAGAGTTAGACGAAATTTTACGTTATTTAACATACATGTCTCAACACAAACCTCAAAAATCATGAAACGTTTTTTATCTGTTATTTTTCTTTGCTTTACCATTCAGGCTTTTGCCCAAAAAGTTGATTTAGACCGATTTTCGTTTGATTACAGTTTTCTGAGACTTCCCAAAGAGTACATCGAACCCAACCAACGCACCTTTGGCGTGCGCGTCGAAACCTCCAAGAGTATCGGCGTAGTGACCGACGTGGGGCAGATTTACGACCGCATCAACGTGGGTGGTTTTGAGCGCGTTAACCAAAACCCTACGGTAGGGGTGGAAGTGCGTTTCAATAATTTCAAAATCATGGGCTATGAAATCAAAGAGCGCGTGGAGGAGAAAAAAGACAAAGATGGCAAAGTAACCGACCGCAAATACTACTATTGGGCCGAAGTACGCTTCAATGCCGAAGGCGACTATGCCATCATGGGTCCCCGCACCCTCGACCCCAAAAAAGCCGAGGCCAAAGCCAAAGAAGCCGAGAAAAACCGTTTTCTGCAACAAGCCAACCTCTCCGACGCCAACAATAACAAGGTAATGTCGGGTTCGACGGGTACGTATAGCCAAACTTACAAAACGAGCGAGTTTAAAAACTCCTCTGACGTACGCGACTACTACCGTGACAATCAGATGTTTATTCGTGAAGAAATCACCCGTGAATGGGTACAAAATACGGTCAGCACGGTCAATCGCCAATTGGCTGATTTGTACGGCTTCAACGAAGAAAAAGGCCGCGATCATCTGTGGATTTTGGATTCAAAAAGCCACCCTGAGTTCCCGATTCAGCAAGATGCCATCAAGGCCGTCAAACAGT
The DNA here is from genome assembly GCA_025455795.1 of Spirosomataceae bacterium. GTDB lineage: Bacteria > Bacteroidota > Bacteroidia > Cytophagales > Spirosomataceae > Runella. The sequence goes on along the minus strand of JALOLW010000493.1, from coordinate 5 downwards.
TGATG
>JALOLW010000492.1 GCA_025455795.1 Spirosomataceae bacterium | reverse complement strand
GAAGCCTACGGCCTTGCCGATGTAGGCTATTCTACTCATGCCACTTTTTTTGATTACGACCGCGACGGTGATTTAGACCTTTTTGTGCTGAATCACAACCTCAAAGGCTACCAACGCAAAGAAGCCGCCTTCATGAAAGCCGCCGTGGACGAGTACGCAGGCGATAGGTTGTATCGGAACGAAAGCCCCCTAACCCGCGCGGCGTTACGTCCCGATGAGGGAAAGAGTGAAATTAGCTCCCCCATCGGGGGCGGGGGGGGCTTCACCGACGTTACCCTCACCGCAGGCATTAAGTCCAACCCTTTGGGCTTTGGTTTGGGCGTTTCGGTGGCCGATTTCAACCAAGACGGCTGGCCTGATTTGTACGTGGCCAACGACTACGTAGAAGAAGATTACCTCTACCTCAACGCCCAAAACGGCACGTTCAAAGAAGTAGCCAAAGAAGCATTTGGGCATTTTTCGTACTCGGCCATGGGCTGCGATGCTGCCGACATCAACAACGACGCGCTACCCGACCTTTTCACGGCAGACATGCTGCCCGAAGACAACCGCCGTCAAAAACTCCTTGCCTTTCCCGACAACTGGAACGTGCAGCAATCCATGCTCGAAAACGGGTTTCATTGGCAAAATATGCGGAATATGTTGCAAATCAATAGCCCCCCCGCCCCCAGAGGGGGAGTTAGTTTAGCTCCCCCTCTGGGGGCGGGGGGGCTGTTCTCCGAAATCGGCCAACTCGCGGGGGTATCGGCTACCGACTGGTCGTGGGCACCGCTTTTTGCCGATTTTGACAACGACGGCCACAAAGATTTGTTTATCTCCAACGGATTTGTCAAAGACCTGACCGACTTGGATTTTGTGAAATACTACGCCGCCGAAGAAGCCAAAAAACAAGGGGGCTTGCCCACTACCTCGCTTTTGGAGCAGGTAAAACAAATGCCCAGCACGCCCACGCATCATTATATTTTCAAAAACAACGGCGATTTGACTTTCTCCAACCGCGTCAAAGAGTGGGGTTTTGAACAAAATACCGTGGGCTGCGGCGCGGTGTACGTGGACTTGGACAACGACGGCGACTTGGATTTGGTCACCAACAACACCAACGAACCCGCAAGGATTTATCAAAACAACCAACAGCAACAAAACCCGCAAAATTACCTCAAAATCAGGCTAAAAGGCACGCAGCCGAATGGCTTTGGGTTGGGTACAAAAGTGCTGGTCTATGCCAACGGTCAAACCCAATACCAAGAATTTTGGCCTACGCACGGCTTCCAATCTTCGATGTACGACGCGCTGCATTTTGGTTTGGGTACAACCGCCCAAATTGATTCAGTTCGGGTGGTTTGGCCCAACGCCACGACGCAGTTGCTCAAAAACGTAAACATAAATCAAACGCTCGCGCTCGACGCGGCCAATGCCGCAGGGCAGTACCGCTGGTCTTCGACCCAGGCGTGGTTTGCAGAAACCGACGGCTTGGATTTTACCCACCAAGAAAATTTCAACATTGACTTCAACCGACAGGTGTTGCTGCCGCGCATGTACTCGCGCAACGGCCCAAAAATAGCGACGGGCGACGTAAACGGCGATAAACTTACTGACGTGCTGCTTACGGGCGCGGCCAAACAAGCCTCAGTATTGTTTTTTCAAACCCCCGACGGGCGTTTTGTGGCTTCAACCCAACCTGCCCTGACCACCGATGCCGCCCACGAAGACATAGATGCCGCTTTTTTTGATGCCGACGGCGACCAAGACTTGGATTTGTACGTGCTAAGTGGTGGCTACGAACAACAACTCGAAACGGCTATTTTTCAAGACCGACTGTATCTTAACAACGGCAAAGGCACATTTGCCAAAAGTCCCGCTCAGCTTCCCGCCATTGTCACCAACAAATGCGCCGTCAAAGTGCTTGATTATGACCGCGATGGCGACCAAGATTTGTTTTTGGCAGGTACGGTACGGGCAGGACTTTATCCGTACAGCGACCCCAGTTATTTGCTTCAAAACAACGGCAAAGGGCAGTTTGGCATTGCCCAAAAATGGGAAACCAACCTTGTCATGGATGTTGCCGTGGCCGACGTGAACCAAGACCAATACCCTGACTTGGTACTGGTGGGCGAGTTTATGAGTGTTGAAATTTTGACCAATCAAAAAGGCAAGTATCCTGCTGCTCCTCAGCCACTTGTCGAAAACTTAGCAGGCTGGTACAGTCGCGTTTTGGCTACTGATATAGACAAAGACGGCGACGTGGATTTTGTGGTGGGAAACATTGGAGATAACACTTCTTTGCGCGCTTCCACTGAAAAACCGCTCATGCTTTACTTTGGCGATGCTGACCAAAACGGCAGTGTGGACCCGCTAATTTTCAACTACTACGGCACTACGGCCCACCCCATCACGGGCCGCGACGAAACACTCGAACAAATGGTCAGCCTTCGCAAAAAATTTACTGATTATAAGTCCTACTCAACGGCTACGCTCAACGAGATTTTTGACGAAGCCACCAGCGCCAAAATGCAGTCGTTGGCCATTCAAAACACCCAAACGGGCTTGCTTATCAACGACAAAGGGAAGTGGAATTGGCAACCGCTCCCGCTCATGGCGCAGGCCGGGCCCGTGAAGGCCATCTTGACCGACGACTTCAACGCCGACGGCCACACCGATATTTTGCTGGCGGGTAACGAGTCCAATTTTCGAATCAGAATCGGCAAAACCGATGCCAATCACGGCTTGATTTTGCTGGGCGACGGCAAAAACAATTTCCGTACTTTGCCCCAAGCCACCGCAGGGTTTTATTTGACTGGCGACGTGCGCGAAGTGATAAAAATAGACAAACGCCTCATTTTTACGCAAAACAACGGCCCCACAAAAAGCTACCAAAAGCGATAAACCTTTATACGTCTAAACGAGTTTATTGAATAATATCAAATAAATTTTGCGTCTTCAGAAAAAAGTTCTAACAGCAACTTTGCTGGCCTTTCTTCCACTTTTATCGTTTAGCCAAACCGACACGACCAAAACTGCCGACGATTTCAACTTTGAAGAATTTGGCGATGCTGACGACAAAGTAATCAAGACTTTTTGCACGCAAAAGGTCAATTATCTTTCGCCTACCAAGCTCATTTCGATAGGCTACGAGTCGCAGTTGCCGTTTCATTTGGCGTCGGTAGGTACGCACGGCATGGCACAGGCCATTTCTACCACCGAAACCCACGTCAATACTTTCGGGGGTTTTCGTTTGGGGGTCAATACACCTGTTATTTCAAGGTCAAATTTTATCTTGAATTTGGGGCTTACTTACTGGAACACCCGCGTAGCGTTGGGCAATCCTGAGCGGTCGGCCAATTTTTTTGGTAACATCAAAGCCCTCAATAGCACGGGCATCAACGCTACGGTATTTAAACCCCTCAACAATAAAAACTTTTTGATTATCCAAGCCAACGCCGACCTCAACGGCAACTACCGAAATTTTGACGAGCTTGATACCAAAGGTTTAACTTTCAGCGGTACAGCCATTTACGGTTGGAAAAAAGACGACAATTTCATGTGGGGTTTGGGCGTTTCGCGCACGTATCGGGCGGGACAGGTACTCCATATTCCCGTTATTTTGTACAATCGTACCTTCAACCAAAAGTGGGGCATGGAAGTTATTTTGCCCGCACGGGCGCACGTCAGGCGCAACTTTTCCCCTTCGTCTTACCTCATGGCGGGCTACGAAATCGAAGGCAACGCCTACTACTTAGGCAACCCGTCGGGCGCGCCATTACACTTGCGCCGTGGCGAGTTGAAGCCACGCATCATGTTTGAACAAAAAATCACGGGTTTTATTTGGCTTTCGGCGCAAGCGGGTTTGCGCTATAATTGGCGTTTCAATGCTTTCAATTCCCAAAATCCGACCAAAGACCAAAAGCCTTTGTTTGACAATACCCTCGGCAATCCGCTGTATTTCAATGTAAGTATCAACTTAGTAAGTCCGTAACCTTGACAAAAAAATCCCCCTCTCCTGCGCAAGGAGAGGGGGACAGGGGGCGGTTCGCCGCTGCGATGAGGTAATGCTACCCTTTCTTCACTTGCCGCTTCCATACATCGGTACGACCAAAGAGCGACACGCCAATAAAGCCGCGCACTTCCAGCGTGTTTTCATCCACCAATTTCATCTCACAAGCGTAATCGTTGCCCGTTTTGGGGTCATAAATACGGCCTTCTTCCCAAGTATTACTGCCTTTAAACGTAAAATCACGCAAGTTTTCTAAGCCTTTGAGCGGGCGAGTACGTAGTTTTTCTTCTGGATTATTGAGGTCTTTGCGAGGCGTACCGTCGGGGTCATTGACTACTTTGAGCCACACAATTTTGCCATAATATTTATCACCTTTTTTGTAAATCTGCACCATACCAGTGCCTTCGCCGTTTTTCCATACGCCCAGTACGGCATCGGCATTTTGAGCTATTGTGGCGGTGGCAGTAATCAACAAAACCAGTACAGTTTTTAAAAGAAATTGGGGGAATTTTTGCATGAATTTTTGGAAATTTGGGTTGATAAATGATTTTGCAATAAACGCAAAGACTCCGTATTTTGTTTAGCAGAAAACCATATTTTTCCAAACGA
>JALOLW010000078.1 GCA_025455795.1 Spirosomataceae bacterium | reverse complement strand
GGTGCAATTGATGCCGCTAAATAAGTTGAAGTGATTTTTTTAGCTTCCTAAGCGATTTTTTAGCAATTTTGTAACTCGTGTAAACGTCTTTGAGACGTTCACACGAGTTTTTTATTAAGATTCATGGCAAATTCAAACTTTATAGATTACGTCAAAATCAACTGCCGGTCGGGAGCAGGAGGCGCGGGTTCGAGGCATTTTAGACGCGAAAAATTTGTAGATAAAGGTGGCCCCGACGGCGGCGACGGCGGTCGTGGCGGGCACGTCATCCTCAAAGCCAACGCCCAACACTGGACACTCCTACACCTCAAATACCAAAAACACATCAAAGCCGAAAACGGTCAAGGTGGTAGCGGAGCGCGGTGCAACGGGCGACAAGGCAAAGACGTATATATCGAAGTGCCACTCGGTACAATCGCCAAACACCCCGAAACGGATGAAATCTTAGCCGAAGTCACCGAAGACGGTCAAGAGGTGATTTTGCTCAAAGGTGGGCGTGGGGGTCTGGGCAATACCCACTTCAAATCTTCCACCAATCAAACCCCGCAATACGCCCAACCCGGCGAAGCGGCACAGGAAGAGTGGATTATTTTAGAACTCAAACTTTTGGCTGATGTGGGCTTGGTAGGGTTTCCAAACGCGGGCAAATCCACGCTCCTTTCGACCGTATCAGCAGCCCGCCCCGAAATCGCCGACTATCCTTTTACCACCTTAGTCCCCAACCTCGGCGTAGTGGCTTATCGTGACTTTAAGTCGTTTGTCATGGCCGATATACCTGGGATTATCGAAGGGGCATCAGAAGGCAAAGGGTTGGGATTGAGGTTTTTAAGGCACATTGAGCGCAATTCTATCTTACTTTTTGTGATACCAAGTACCAGCGAAGACGTCGCAAAAGAATACAAAACATTACTCAACGAACTCGAACAGTACAACCCCGAATTGATGGACAAATCAAAACTGTTGGCCATTTCAAAAATGGATTTGATTGACCAAAAGCAAAAAACTAAAATCACCAAAAAGTTACCCAAAGAGCTACCTTACGTCTTTATTTCGGCAGTAGCGCAAGAGGGAATCGGTGAGTTGAAAGATTTGATTTGGACCACACTCCATCAGACACCTACTGTGTGAGATTTGTAAGAATAAACCATTGTGGATACATGAAGCAGCACCGCTACCTAAACACATTCCTCTTTGGCTTGATTGGGATTTTAATCACCACTATTAGTTACGCCCAAATCAGCATTACTTTTCCCACCACGCGCATCGTTTTTCAGCGCGACAACGGAGGAAATGGGGTCATTCCCATCACAGGTCACTTTGGCCAAAATATTGACCGGGTAGAAGCGCGGGTGCTTCCGATGGGTCCGGGTCAAGGCCAACAAACCGACTGGACGCTCCTCCAACAAAACCCACAAGGTGGTTTTTATTCGGGTTCGCTTACGGTACGAGGTGGGTGGTATGAGGTACAAGTGCGGGGTTTATTGGGCGGTAACACCGTAACAACTACCGAAATCCAACGCATCGGTGTAGGCGAGGTATTTTTGGTGGCTGGACAATCCAACGCCCAAGGATTCTTTAATTATGGCGCACCAGGCTCTGGCGACGACCGCGTCAATTGTGTCAATTACCGCAACGTTACTGATCAAAATGGGTCATTTCCTCCTCCCAACTTTGTAAAACTCGGCGAAACAAGCGAAATAGGCCCCCGAGGCTTATCGGCATGGTGCTGGGGACGACTCGGCGATATGATAGCGAGCCGCTACAACGTACCCGTGTTGTTTTATAATGCTGGTTGGGAAGGAACCCTCAGTAAAAATTGGGTGGAGTCTATGGATGGGGGAACATCGGCAAGTATGTACGCTGCCAACACATTTTATGCCGCTGGTCAGCCTTACGGAAACCTTCGAATGGCCCTCAACTACTATGCCGCTACGACGGGCTTACGAGCCGTATTGTGGCATCAAGGCGAAGCCGACAATTTGTTCAATATTTCTACGGAAACCTACCGGAGTAACTTACAAGCGATTATCAATAAATCTCGGCAGCATTTTGGCAAAAATGTAGCTTGGGTAGTAGCCCGCACCTCTTATTACAATTCAAAAGGTTCTAATCCTGCTATCATCAACGGTCAAAATCAAGTAGTTCAAACCACTCCGTCGGTGTTTTATGGCCCCAGTACTGATGGTATCCAAAATCCACGTCCAGACGGTGTGCATTTTCAAAGTTTTGGTATCAATGACGTGGCGAATGCCTGGAACGCCTCATTGGATGATGGTTTTTTTATCAACTCTTCGCCACAGACGGGTAATTACCCAAGTTTTGCGGTCAATTGTGTCACGGGCAATCAACTTAATGTGCAAGTCAATGGCCCTTTTGCGTCTGTTCAATGGAACAATGGCGCGAATGGGGCTTCGGTCAATTTTGGCCCAGGAACTTACCAAGCTACGGTGCGAGATGGCGCTGGCAATGTGTTTTATGGACCTGCCGTTACTGTTCCCAATGACTTGCAAAACGCCCCCGTCAATATTTCGATTGTAGATGGTAAGCTCCCACTTTGTGTAGGAAGCAGCGTCACACTGAGTTCGAGCAATGCCACCAACAACGTTTGGAGCAATGGCTCAACCAACCAACGCATTGAGGTCACAACGGCTGGCAACTATACCGTAGCAACCAAAAATCAGTACGGTTGTAACGCCTCCGCCAGTATCAACGTCACTACTTTTCAAGCACCTCCACCTGCCAAACCTACCATTACGGCATCAGGCGCCACTACTTTTTGTCAAGGTGGCGAAGTGACCTTTACATCAAACAGTGCTGCCGAATACCGCTGGTCCACGGGCGAGCGCGGGCAGAGTATTACGGTTCGTGATGGCGGCAGCTATCAACTCCGTGTACTCGACGCGCAGGGTTGTCAATCAGAAGTCAATTCGGTGTCTGTTCAGGTCAATATGCCACCTGCGGCACCCACCATTGTGGCATCGGGCGGCACTACTTTTTGTGAAGGCGGGCGGGTCAATCTTTCTTCTAATTATAACACAGGCAACCGCTGGAGTACCAACGAAGAAGGCAAAGAAATCACCGTGACCCGTTCGGGTACTTACAATGTACGGTTTAGAGATGCCAACGGCTGCGATGCCATATCCAATAACATCACCGTCACCGTCAATCCCCTGCCTGCCGCTCCCACCATCACCCGTGAAAAACCCGAAGTTTTTTGTGACGGCGATAGTACGGTTTTGCTTTCGAGTCCTTCATTTATTTACAATTGGAGCAATGGTGCCAATACCCGTCGCATCAGTTCAAAAACCAACGGCACGCTCTCGCTCACGGTGACCGACCAAAACGGCTGTACATCTCCCCTTTCTGCCACGGTCACAGTGCGTGTCAATCCGTTGCCTGCCGCCCCCGCTATCACCGCCGACCGGAATCCCAGCATTTGCGAAAACGAAGTAGTCACTCTAACCTCCAACGCCCAACAAGGGTATGTGTGGAGCAACGGCCAAAACACCCGCAGTATTACGGTTAATTTTGGTGGACGCTACTCAGCCCGCACCGTTGACAACAACGGCTGCTTCTCGCCCTCGTCCAATGTCCTCAATGTGGTCGTCAATCGTCTTCCCGCCAAACCCATCATCACACCTGATGGGCCGACTACTTTTTGTCAAGGGCTACGCGTGACCCTGACCACCAACTACGACACAGGGCTTAATTGGAACAACTTTCAAACAACCAAAAGCATCACCGCCAATGCCGCAGGCGAGTACCGCGTGAGATACCGTGATGCCAACGGCTGCGAGTCATTGTCTGACCCAACCACTATCACACTTTTGCCGCTTCCGCCCGCGCCTACCGTCGTCAATGAGCGTCCTACTACTTTTTGCTTGCTCGACAATACCATTTTGACCATTACTTCGGCGGGCAATATTTTCAATTGGAGCACTGGCGAAAGCGGTCGGAGTATCAAGACATTCAGCGCGGGCGAGGTAAGTGCCACTGTTTTTGAACCGTCCACAGGCTGTACGTCGCTGCCTTCTACGCCTATCAAAATCACCGTCAATCCGCTTCCTCCCAAGCCGACGATTACGGCAAGCGGCCCTACTACTATTTGTGCCGACCAAAGCGTAACCCTCACCGCCCCAGAATCAAGCATTTATGAGTGGTCTCACCAAGTCAATACCCGAGCGACCGTTATCAATCGGGCGGGGACTTACACCGTTTTTGTACGCAATCAGTTTGGGTGTATTTCGGAGCAATCAGACCCTGTTTCGGTTCGGGTCAATCCGCTTCCGCCCGCCCCAACGGTCATTGCTGAAGGGCGCACTACTTTTTGTGATGGCGACCAAGTGGGGCTACGGGTAGAAAATCTTAATGAGGTGATTTGGAACACCAACGAAACGACCAAGCGAATCATCGTCAGGCAATCGGGCAACTACGCCGCCCGAGTCAAAGATGGCAATGGCTGTTTGTCGCCCTTTTCGGGTTTGGTGAGAATAGACGCAAAACCACTTCCAATCACGCCCGTTATCCAAAAAACAGGAATCTATACGCTCGCAGTCACCAATATCAACGCCAACACCAACTACAACTGGACGCTCAACGGCAATGCTGTTATCAACAATAGTGCTGTTATCAAAACCAACCAAGCGGGCAATTACAACGCCCAGGCTTTCGTACAATTTAGCCCTACACTCACTTGTTTTTCGCGCGGGTCGCTGCCATTGGCGTATCAATTGGACCCCACTGGCGACGGCTTCGGTATTTATCCAAACCCTAGTCGTGATGGGTTAGTTACGGTCGAAACCCTCGAAGATTTGACCAATGTGACGGTGGAGGTATTTGAACAAACTGGCAAGCTCATTTTTACGGGATTGGTACCCACCCTCAACGCCCAAGCCCGCTTGGATTTGCGTCATTTGCCACCTGCTACCTACATAGTGCGCGTATCTAATAACATCTTCAATAAAAGTAAAAAAATCGTCATCAATCCCTAATGAGACTTTTTGCGCTGATAGGCTACCCGCTTAAGCACTCTTTTTCAAAGAAGTATTTTACAGAAAAATTTGAGCGCGAGCATATTGAAGGTTGCTCGTATGAATTGTTTGAACTGCCTGATTATCAACAGCTACCCGCGTTGATAAAAGCGCATCCTGATTTAGTAGGCCTCAATGTCACGATTCCGCACAAGCAAAACGTCATTCCTTTTCTTGACGAACTTGACGCGGCTTCTGCCGCACGTATCGGCGCGGTCAATACCATCAAAATCTCGCCCGAAGGGCGTTTGAAGGGTTATAACACGGACTATTACGGTTTTAAAAAATCCCTCGAATCGTGGTTGAAATCACTTCACATTTCACCCAACGCACTCAAAGCGTTGGTATTGGGCAACGGCGGCGCGGCCAAAGCGGTTTTGGCGGCGTTGGAAGACATGGGCGTTGGGTATCAAGTGGTATCGCGCCAAGCCTCCGCCACTACATTAAGTTATGAAGACCTCACCGAAGAATTTGTGCAAGCGCATCGGCTTATTGTCAACACTTCGCCCGTAGGTACGTATCCGCAGGTAGAAGACTGCCCCGCGATTCCGTATCACCACCTCACGCCCAACCACTTATTGTACGATTTGGTCTATAATCCTGCCGAAACACGCTTTCTAAAAAAAGGCACTGAACAAGGTGCACAAACCCACAATGGTTTGGCTATGCTGCACTTACAAGCCGAAAAAGCGTGGGAGATTTGGAATGAATAACGCTCAAATACGCGCCGTTTGACGGGCGAGAAGTTTCCAGTTGCCTTTTTGTTTCTGCCACACCAACAATACCGTCAGCTTGATGGTCCCTGGCTGACCGTTGTTGTTGGTAGCTGCCGAAAACGTATGCCGCACGATGGCCGTTTTGTCCACGATTTTGACGGTCTGATTGCTAAGGTCAATGCTCACAAAATCAGATGAACCACTGACAATGGCCTGCACAAACTCGGCTTTATTTTCGATTTTGCCGTTGGAATGTCCGTAGCTCAAATCCTCCGCCGCGAGATTTTCGAGGGTAACTTTGTCGGCGTCAATCATGGCTTTACGGAGCGTCTCTACGGCTACCGTCACCGCTGCTTCGTCTTTGGATTGAGCAAAACCCAATCCCATCAATAGGCTGTAAATCAGAGCGAAAGTGAAGAGTTTCTTTTTCATGATGATAAGTATAAATCCCGCAAGCGTTTTGAACGCTTGCGGGGAGCGTAAATTAGATTTCGACTGGCTTCATTTTGGGTACAAGGGTTCGCATGATAAACCACGCTGCCAAGTACGCAAATCCGCACACAAAAAACATAATGTAGTAGCCCGTCTGAATGTGTCCCTGCGCTTTGTAATAATCAAAAAGTGCGGGTCCTATTTTGGCAATCAGTACCCCGCCAATCGCTCCAGCCATGCCACCGATACCCACGATAGACCCCACGGCTTTTTTGGGAAACATATCGCTCACGGTGGTGAAAATGTTGGCACTCCATGCTTGGTGACCAGCAGCGGCGATGCCAATAATCAAAATGGCCAACCACATATTGATGCTACCGAGGTATTGGGCAAAGATAACGGGAACGGCACAAAAGGCATAAATCAACATGGCAGTACGGCGCGATTTGAATACAGTCCAGCCTTGATTGACAAACCGCAATGGCAAATAGCCGCCATAAATACTACCTACCGTCGAAATCGTATAAAGCAACGCTATCGGAATAGCCACGGCTGTGCCTTCCATTTTGTACTCAGCTTTGAGGAATGCGGGTGTCCAAAACAAATAAAACCACCAAACGGGGTCGGTCAAAAACTTACCGACCGCAAAAGCCCACGTCTGCTTGAAAGTGAGCAACTTGGCCCACGATACTGACTCTTGAACTTCTTGTTGGGCTTCTTCGGGCGCGTCAGAGTGGATATAATCAAACTCGGCCTTGCTCAGTTTTTTGTGTTTGGCGGGAACTTCATAAAACAAAAACCACAACACCAACCAGATAAAACCTATCGCGCCCGTGATGATAAACGCCCAACGCCAGCCCCATACTTCGGCGATGAGTGGCACAGTAAGCGGTGCTACGATGGCGCCGATGTTGGTGCCAGAATTGAAAATTCCCGTCGCTAAGGCACGCTCTTTTTTGGGAAACCACTCTGCCGTGGCCTTGATGGCCGAGGGGAAGTTGCCCGCTTCTGTCACGCCCAAAAACGCCCGTGCAATCGAAAATCCTAAGGTGCTATTGGCCAGCGCGTGTCCAATCGCCGCGATACTCCACGTCACGGTGGCTACGGCATAGCCCATTTTGGTGCCAATTTTGTCAATAAATCGCCCCGCAAACAGCAAGCCGAAAGCATACGACAACTGAAACGCGATGACGATGTTGCCATAGTCGCTTTCCGACCAGTTGAATTCTTCTTCGAGCGAAGACTTTAACAGGCTTATCACCTGGCGGTCGAGATAGTTGATGGTAGTGGCAAAAAACACCAACGCGCAGATGGTCCAACGATAATTTCCGACTTTTTGCATGTAAAAAAGGGTTTAAGAACTATAAATACGTTACTTTAAAAGTTATTTTTTGAACCGCTAAGGCGCGAAGACGCAAGGCTTTTTTCTTATTAATTCTTTGCGTCTTGGCGGTAAAATTATCAAAGGGTCACTTTAATTCTAAAATTCCAAACGCATCTGGCCGATGAAAACGTGGTGATGCGCCGCTCATGGTAGGACTCCAACACCCAAAAACACAGTCACTTGGGCTACATTTCCAGTGGGGGTCGGGGTGCGATACAAGCGAAATAATGCGGTAAAAATTGATACGGTAAGCTGCCGAACGCTCTCCTATCAACGTCCACGGAATCTGCATTTTTCCCGACCATGTATCTCCCTCGGTGCTTATTTCATGTTTAATTTCCGCTTTTTCGTAAGGCACAAAAGTCAAGTGGGCAGGGGTTTCTTTGGTAGGGTTTTCTATCCAACCCACAAAAACCGCATTGTTAGGGTTGATTTCCAGCTCCAAATAGCGCGTGGGAGTAGCCGTACCTGCCGCAATAAACACCTCAAACACCTCTTGGTTCCACATATCGGTATTGTGCGCGGTGTAGGTGTTTTCTTTCCAAAACGGATTCTGCAAACACTCAAACGACACGTACAGAAAACGCTCGTCGTATTTGAGCGAGATGAGGGTCGGTTGGGCGATTTCACTGCCATCGGTAGCCAATCGAAAATGCGTTTGGTCGAGCGGCTGCCACTGGTCTGCGTGGAGGGTTATTTTGGGTAATGTTTTCAAAATCCAAAGTATCGTTTGGCGTTGTTGTAGCAAATATCTTGGACGATTTGACCCACCCAAGCAGTGTCGTTGGGAATTTCGCCGTTTTCGATGTCATTGCCGAGCATATTACATAGAATCCTGCGGAAATACTCGTGACGCGGAAACGACAAAAAGCTGCGCGAGTCGGTGAGCATTCCCACAAAGCGACTCAGCAGTCCCATGTTCGATAAAGCATTGATTTGCTTTTCCATACCGTCTTTTTGGTCTAAAAACCACCAGCCCGACCCAAATTGAATTTTACCAATGACCGACCCGTCGTTGAAATTGCCCGTCATTGTCGCCATGATTTCGTTGTCGGCGGGATTGAGGTTATACAAAATCGTCTGGGCAAGTTGGTCGTGTTCGTCCAATTTGCCTAAAAATCTCGACAAAGCGCGTGCCTGCGACCAGTCGCCGATGCTGTCCCAGCCCGTGTCGGGGCCGAGGAGACGCATGGCACGAAGGTTGTTGTTGCGCAAAGCCCCCAGGTGAAACTGTTGCGTCCAACCGAGCGCGTGGTACATTTTGCCCAGCTCATGCAAGATAGCCGACTGGTACAAATGCGCCTCTGCTTCGGTCAGCGATTGGCGGTTGAGTGCTTTTTTTAGCACGGTGTCGGCCTGCTCTGGCGTGAAATCTGCCGCATAAATATGCTCCAAGCCGTGGTCTGAAAGGCGGCAGCCCATTGTGGCAAAAAAATCGGCACGGGCGCGTAAAGCGTTGAGCAAATCTTGGTAATCTTTGATTTCAAAACCAACGACCGCCCCCAGTTTTTCTACAAAAACGGGGAAGTTGGGATTAGCAATTAGAATAAATTTATCGGGACGAAAGGCGGGAAACATTTTGACCTCACCCCCCATTTCCTCTGTGGAGAGAGTGAGGCTCTGGTGATATTCGAGTGAATCGAGCGGGTCGTCGGTAGTGCAGACAACCTCTACGTTCATTTTTTGGAGCAAGCGCGACACCGAAAACTCAGAGGTACGAAGTTTGGCCGAACATTCGTCATAAATCTGACGGGCGTTGGCTGGACTCAACACTTCCGACACGTCAAAATAACGCTGCAATTCGAGGTGGGTCCAGTGATAAAGTGGGTTGCGAAGGGTGTAAGGCACGGTTTCGGCCCATTTCTCAAATTTCTCGTAGTCAGACGCATCGCCCGTGCAGTAGCGTTCATTGATACCGTTGGCGCGCATGGCCCGCCATTTGTAGTGGTCGCCGTAAAGCCAGATTTGGGTCAAGTTCTCAAAAACCTTGTCTTGCGCCACTTGGTCGGGCGGGAGGTGATTGTGATAGTCAATGATGGGCATTTGCTTCGCAAACTCGTGGTAAAGCGTGCGTGCAGTCGAAGTTTGAAGTAGAAAGTCGTCGTTTAAAAAGGATTTCATTGTGTTGGTGATTTTATGCAATGACGCAAAAAATCAGCCGTTACCCTTTTTTGGTCAATTTACCAAAGCGTATTTTTTGAAACGAAACGATAGCAACGCGCAGAAAAACAGGATGATATTGACCGAAATGAACCCCATCTGATACGTGCCTGTTTGGTCGTGAAATAGCCCGATTATCCACGGCCCCAAAGCCGCCCCCACAGATTCAAAAACACTGATGATACCGTTGATTTTACCAATAGATTTTAGGCCAAACGTCTTGACCGACATCAAGTTGTAGAGCGTGTAAAGTCCCCCCCAACAAAAAGCGGTGAACGGAATAGCGTACCAAACCACCGTGGCACTCATCAATGAATACCCCAACGACCCAATAAACATACCTGTACAGCAAAGTGCGAAAATACGGTACGGACTGAAATAATCGGTCAATGACGAAATGACGAACTTGCCCGTGAGCGAAAACAATGAAAACAACGTAAGTGCCTGTGCAGCATTGACTTCGGTGTAGCCCAATTCGAGCATATACAAGAAAGTGTTGGAAAGAATCCCTAATAAACTATAAAACGTAAACATCCCACTCACCGCAATCAGCCACATAATGACCGTGCGGCGGGCTTCTTCAAAACCCATGCCCGTTTGGAGGAGGTTTTCGGAGGGGGCGTTGTTGGTGCTGGCTTGACCGTAGGGAGCAAGGCCAATGTCGGTGGGCTTGTTGCGAACAAAAAGTAGCGTCCAGACAAACATCGCAGCGGGCAAAATAGCCAAATACCCCGCCGCACTGCGCCAGCCTACTTCTTTGATAAACTGCGTGAGCGGCACGGGAAAGATAAATCCCGCCATGCTCGTTCCGACGAGCGTAATCCCCAACGCCAAGCCTCGTTTTTCTTTGAACCAACTCGACACCAACACGATGCACGAAATCGTGCCTGCCGTAATCAACGCCAACGCAAACAACCCGTGAATGGCGTACAAATGTTCTTTGGATTGGACGCGCCCGTAGAGCGTGTAGGCGAGCGTCATGATGCCTGTACCCACGAGCATCATGCGTTTGGCCCCAAAACGGTCTATCAACGAACCCGAAAAGAAAATCAACCCCGCCGAAATACCGAGCGTAACAAACTCGCGGAATTTGAGCTCGCCCGTGGTCCAGCCAAACTCTTTGAGTAGCGATTTGTCAAACAACGAAATCACCGAATTGGCGAGGCCGTTGGAGATAGTGAGCATCATCAGACCCGTCAAGACCATGAACCACGGGTACGCTTTGGCACGAAAACTCATTGTAAACGGGGAGGTTAGGTGAGAATCTGTAAAAAAGCCGCCCTACCGAAGTTTGAGCGTAACGAGCGTCGCAAAGCGCGTTACGATTTTGGCCTCGTGATAACCCTTCTTTTGAAAGTGATGGTGCAGCGGCGACATCAAGAAGATACGCCGGCCCTCGCCGAATTTCTTTTTGGTGTATTTGAAATAACTCACCTGCATGATGACCGAGACGTTTTCGGCCAAGAAGATACCGCACATAATCGGAATGAGCAGTTCTTTGTGAATCGCCAACGCCATGACGGCTATCACACCACCCAACATGAGGCTGCCGGTATCGCCCATGAATACCTGCGCGGGGTACGAGTTGTACCATAAAAATCCAATACACGCCCCCACAAAGGCGGCGACAAAAATCACCAACTCGCCCGAGTTGGGAATGTACATCACATTGAGGTATTGAGAAAATTTGGCGTTGCCCGATACGTAGGCCAACACACCCAACGTAAGTCCAATGATAACGGATGTCCCTGCGGCCAAGCCGTCAATACCGTCGGTGATATTGGCACCGTTGGATACTGCTGTGATGATAAAAATAGCGACAATGGTATAGATAATCCAACTGTAACTATCTGGCAATAAACCAAATAAGAGCGAAGAATAATCAAATTCGTTGTTTTTTAGGAAAGGAACAGTCGTGATGGTTGGGTTGATGACATCGGTGTAGCGTTGAACTTCGCCAATGGCCGAACTGATAAGCGGCTTGTCATACACCCTGATTTTGACGTGCTGATTGAATGACAACGTAAGCCCTACAATCAGCCCCAAACCTACCTGACCAACAACCTTGAAACGACCTTGCAAGCCCTCTTTGTTGTTCTTGAATTTTTTGATATAATCATCCAAAAATCCAATTAAGCCCGTCCAAGCGGCAGTAATAAGAAGCAGTACAATATAGACGTTGGAGAGTTTGGCAAAGAGCAAAACGGGTATCAACAATGATGCCAAGATGATGAAGCCGCCCATGGTGGGCGTGCCTTTTTTCTCCATTTGGCCTTGCAAACCCAAATCGCGGATGGTCTCGCCGATTTGTTGTTTTCTTAAAAAATCAATGATGCGCCGTCCAAAAATTGCTGCAATAAGCAACGACGTAACAGTAGCCCCCAACGCCCGAAATGAGATGTACTGAAACACCCCCGCGCCAGGGAAATTGAACGTTTTGTCTAAATAGTCAAAGAGATAATACAACATAGCGAAGTAAGGGTTGGGCCATAGAAAAAGCCTATAATTGTCACTTTCGGGCAATTATAGGCTTTTTCTGAGAAAAAAAGAAATTACTCGGCCAAATTGAACGAGGTACTTACGTTGTCGTAGTCGTTCATGTCCACGGTGAGTTTGTGGGCCAATGAGTTTGGTATCAACAAATACCGATATTGTTGTTCTTCAACGGGTTTTTGAGCTCCTTTAAGATTGATGAGCACCAGTTTCAATTTACTGTTGGGCAGCACCGTATAGTCGTAGCGCAATTCGCCCGTTTCGGTTGTTTGGGTGTAGGGCAACGGGTGTATTTCGTCATTGATTTTGACGTAAACATACAACTGATGCTTCTCTAATACACTGTTATTCAGTTGATTGGTTTGTATTTCGTGGCTTCTTGCGGGAAGTCCGAACACGTTGGTTGTGACCCAATTTTCAGCGTTAATCCAAGCAGAATATTGGATGTCTTTGATGTTGATAGGCGTTACCTGCTGTTGGATATTATTGCTGTCAAAGCCAGTACAGTTGAGCATCCAACCGAGAAATAACAACAAAGTAAGGAATGGTAAAAATAGGCGATATAGATTTTTCATTTGGTAAAAGCATTGAAAAATAACGGGTTAGAACGCAATGCTTCTACTAACAAATCTCGTGCCAAAAATTAAAATCTATACCGAATTTGTATTTTGTACTCCGTTCGGTGCGAAGCGTTGATTTCGTCCACGTACGAACTGAGCTTGGTGCGGTCGGGCATATCGGTACGGGCGATGCGTAGCCAAAAGTCGGTTTTGGTAGAGGCCGTATAGCGCAAAAGAAGGAAATGGCGGAAGCCTCGTTCATAGTAAGCGGGCATCGAAACCGCATACAGCACATCCTGCTCTACGGCGTACTGACGGGCGTCGTAGCTGTCTGAATTGTAAGCAGAAAGCCGCACCGTAGCGGCCAATTTGCCAAAATCTGCCGAAACTTCTTGCAAAAACAACCAGCCTTTGTCGGCCTTAAAGTCCTGATAGCCAAACGTACCACCTTGTAGCCGCGACCGAAAAGACCAGATTTTGTTGAGGCTGTATTCAGCATTCAGAATCAAATTTCGACGGGTGGTGTGCGTCACATATTTTTGCTTTGACAGGTCAGACGCAATGTTTCGTTCCTTTCGTTCTTGGCGATAAACCGCAAACAATTTCCACTGTTTGGTGGGTGTCCAAGTGGCTTGCCCGAGGAAGTCAAAACCTGCCGTGGGTTTTTTGTCCACCAAATACCGATACCACGGAAACCGATACGTATCCACGTAAGCGGCAAATTGCATTTTTTTATGGACGGTGTACTTTGCGCCCACATACAGCCCCGTTTCGTTGATATTGCGACTGCTTTCACCAAAAGCGTTGGCATAAAAGCTATGGAAGTTTTTGTCAAAATGCCGAAACAACATCGTGGCATCCCACCGTTTGCTCAGACTTGCCACCACACCTGCCACCGCTCCTACCCCACCGCTTTGGGAACGGGAAACCTCGCCAAAAAAATTCATATTTCGCCACAAATAATACCCGTTGAGGCCAAGAAGTAAGTTGTTTTTGCCCCGAAACTCGTACTGATTGCGAATCGCGTCGGCCCTCAGAAGTGGCACGTCAAAATGCGTATGCAGCAGCGTAGCCCCGATTTGACCACGTTGAAGCCGATACAATGCCACCGCTCCGACGTTTTGTTCGGTCAGATTGGCGCGCGATTTGAGTTCGTTGGGGATTCGGTGCAAGCCGTCGGTTTGGAGCGAACTAATCACGTCTTCGGTGGTCAGGTCAGTGTCGGTTTGGAGCGTACCGCCTCGCTTCACTCGCGAGTACAAGGCCGTGAGGTCGAGGTTTTTGGAGAGAGAGACCGTGGCCGTTGTTCCCCGAAAAAAGCCCGATTCCATCACAGACGTATAAGCCCGCGCCCCCGTGGTAGGCCGCCGCACGGTATAGACCGATTCCATGCCTTTGCCCAATACAAACCCCGCCGAAAAAACCAATCCTTGCCCGATTTGAAGCTGATAATCGCCTACAATGAGGTTTTTCAAACGCCCACGGTTTTGGATTTGGGCGTGAAACGATAAATAATCAACGCCGTACTTGTGTGCCGAAGGTTGCCAACGAAACGCCTCGCCTTCGTCTTTTTCGAGGGTAAAGCCAAAACTAAAATCCCGACTCCTGCTGTACCGATAGCGGGCATACCACTGCACAGGACTGCCCTCAAAACGCTGCACGGTACCATCGCGCGAGACGGGGGCTTTTTCGGTAAAACCGCGTTTGGTTTCGGCCAACTGCTCGGCTCGGACAATGAGAAAATTGTCGGTAGGATTGTCGAGACCTTGCCAAAGTTTACGGTTTTCGGGAATGACCGTCACGAAGGGGAGCATTTTGTAAATTGTCGTCAAGTCAAAATCAGGAATAGCCTGTAACTCATACACAGACAGCAACTTACCGAGTTGGGTTCGGTAATCGAAAAAACTGTTGAGTTGTCGTTCGTTGAGCAGATAAGTCGCCGAAAGCTCGTCGCGGGTACAGGTGTTGAGGTCCAAGGGCGTAGCGTACAATTGGATAAGATTCTCGTACAACTCGTTGTAGTTGAGGTCTTCGGTTTGGATGGGCAGTAGGTTTTGCACAAAACCATTGAGGTCTATTTCACGCTTGGGGAAAGTTTGTCCAAACGAAAAGATTGTCGCCAAAATCGTTGTCGAAGCCAATAAACAAAGTCGTACAAATGAGGTCATTGTCAGAGGTTTGGAAGCAAACTTATTAAAAATATATCGTTCTCTGACAATTTTTGTGGTACGTATATTCAACCTCACCCTAAATCCCTCTCCTGCCAGGAGAGGGACTATGTATTGCCCCCTTCTCCTGGCAGG
>JALOLW010000491.1 GCA_025455795.1 Spirosomataceae bacterium | reverse complement strand
AATAACGAGTCTAATGATGATTTTACGGTGTCAGACCCACTTTAGTCGGCTTTAGCCGAAACCAAATCTATCGGCTTTTAGCCGATAGTAGTTTAATTTTGTCGGCGGTATTGACAATATTTACTCTTTTGAAACTGCCCACAAATTTGTTTATGAAGTCTTATTTCGTCCAAGTCCCTATATTTTCGGTGATGATCGGGCTTTTGCGCCATTTACATACGAGCTTATCATCAAAGTAGCGCACAATCGTTCGGGTTTTAAACGGCCTCCTTTTGATAAATTAGTAGCCGTCACCATAGCTGCTATCTTTACTGACTTTTACGAAACTTCGCTTACTACGGTCTGTATTTATATTTGTGATTCATCAGACGGACGACAAGAAATCCGACAGGCTAAATTCAGCCGTTGGTTTGAGCATTTTGAAAAAATGGATTTCATCAAAATTGATGATAGTATCAAAGAGCCTGATGGCGTTGGCTATCCCGTATCGTTGATTTTGAAAAAGAAAAACCCGCACCTTTTGGCAATTACTGAAGCCTTTTTTGAACTGACAACCCGATATTCTGATAAATGAACCTGCCCGTTTGTGCCGTATTTGACGTTGGCAAGACCAACAAAAAACTCTTCCTTTTTGACGAAAATTATCAAATCGTATTTGAGAAAAATGATACCTTGCCCGAAACCACCGACGAAGACGGCTTCCCCTGCGAAGATGTCGCTTTGCTGTCAGATTGGGTCATAGGCGCGTGGCAGATGGTCAATGTTCTGCCAGGGTTTGACATCAAAGCCGTCAATTTTAGCGGTTACGGGGCGAGTTTGGTGAATTTGGGAGCGGATTTGAAACCTGCCACGCCCCTTTACAATTACCTCAAACCCTATCCCGAAGACCTTCAAAAACAGTTTTATGACGCTTGGAGAGGTGAAGAAACCTTTGCCACCGTGACAGCGTCACCGGTGTTGGGGCATCTCAACTCGGCCATGCTGCTGTACCGCCTCTCGCATCAAAAACCCGACTTGTTTGCCCAAATCAAATACAGCCTGCACTTACCGCAGTACCTTAGCTTCCTGATTTCGGGACAATGTCACTCCGACATCACGAGCATCGGCTGCCATACCAATCTTTGGGATTTTCAAAAAAATCAGTACCATCAATGGGTGACAGCCGAAGGCATTGACAAAATACTCGCCCCTGTGCATCAAAGTCCAGTGTTGGCAGAGAGTAGTTGGGAAGGTGTGACGGGGCTTGGTCTTCACGATAGTTCATCGGCTTTGATTCCCTATTTAGCCTCATTCGACGAGCCATTTTTGCTGCTTTCTACGGGTACTTGGTCCATTACACTCAATCCGTTCAGTCAAGACCCGCTTACGATAGGTGAATTGCGCCAAGATTGTCTCAATTACCTCACCTACGAGGGTCAGCCTGTCAAAGCGTCGCGGTTGTTTTTGGGCAAAGAACACGAAGAAGGTGTCCATGCCCTCACGGAGCAGTTTGGCGTAGCCGCAGATGCGTTTAAGAAAGTACGATTTGAAGCGCAATACTTGGACGAATCTGCCCCCGAAAGTTTTGAAAAAGCCTACCACCAATTGGTCAAAAGCTTGGCAGACAGACAAATACAGGCAATTCAACTCGCCAAAGGCAATACGGTTGTCAAAAAGGTTTTTGTGGATGGCGGATTTAGCAAAAACGATATTTACATGAAGCTATTGGCAAAGGCTTTTGCCGATTGTGAAGTATATGCCGCTACCGTCGCCCAAGCGAGCGCGTTGGGCGCAGCCCTGGCGATTCGAGAGGCTTGGAACCCACGCCCCTTGCCAGCCCGACTCGTCGAACTAACCCAGTTTTGAGAAATTTTGCTTAATTTTGATAAAAAATGAAACTTCCCTACAACATTAATTATCCTGCCATTGAAGATTTGCGCGAGCGGGCGCGGCAACGTGTCCCAGGCTTTGCGTTTGAATATTTGGAAGGCGGCTGTAACGAAAACATCAATCTCCATAAAAACATTGCCGAACTGCGCGAAGTGGAGCTAAAGCCGTATTACCTCAACCAATACGTGGGGACAGACATGAAAACCGAGCTTTTCGGTCACGTCTATGACGCACCTTTTGGGATTTCGCCCATTGGTTTACAAGGATTGGTGTGGCCCAACGCCCCCGAAATTTTGGCCAAAGCGGCTGTTAAGCACAACATCCCCTTTATTCTCAGCACCGTCAGTACGGCGAGCATCGAAAAAATAAGTGAATTGACCGAAGGGAAATTTTGGTTTCAGTTGTATCACCCTGCCGAAGAAAGCCTCCGCGACGACCTCCTCGACCGCGCCCAAGCGGCTGGCTGTGAAGTATTAGTGCTTTTGAGCGACGTGCCTACTTTTGGCTTTCGCCCGCACGATATTCGCAATGGCCTCGCCATGCCTCCGCGCATGACACTTCGCAATATGCTCCAAATATTAGGCAGCCCCACTTGGGCGTTGAGTACGCTGTATTATGGGCAGCCAGGTTTTGCCAATATGAAAAAATACATGGACAAAAGCCTCAATATGAAACAGTTGGGGCTGTACATGAACAAAACGTTTTCGGGCCGACTTAGTGAAGAACGCGTTAAATTGATTAGGGACAAATGGAAAGGCAAGCTCATCTTGAAAGGAGTAGCGAGCGAAGAAGACACCGAAAAATGTATCAAGTTAGGTTTGGATGGTATCATCGTATCCAATCACGGCGGGCGGCAGTTGGACGCGGGCGAGTCGTCGGTCAAATCACTCGAACCGATTGTGGAACGTTAACGAGGCAAAATCAAAATTATGTTGGATAGTGGTATTCGTACAGGCCCTGACATTGCGCGGGCGTTGGCCAAAGGCGCGGAATTTACATTTTTGGGGCGTACCTTTATGTACGGCGTAGCGGCCCTCGGTAGCGAAGGCGGCGACCACACCATTGGTCTCCTCAAAACCCAGTTTAAACAAGTAATGGAGCAAGTCTGCTGCCCGACGGTACACGAAATGCCCCATTTC
>JALOLW010000077.1 GCA_025455795.1 Spirosomataceae bacterium | reverse complement strand
ATCGCATCTTCTGAAAGACCAGGTACCAAGTAAAACTCATCGGAAAGCCGTACGTCGTTGATGTAGAAATCAACTCGAATGGCCTCTTCGATTTTTAAATAATGACCTTGTGCGGCGGTTGCCACTTCCATTGGACGATAAAGTCGCTCAGGATTGGCCAAGCCCTCGACCATATCAGGATGAATGCAAGAGAAGGTAGCCCCTGAATCAAAGAGTGTATAAAGGGTTTTCTCGCCTTGCGAGCCTTCGTAGTGAAGCGGTAGTTTGATGATTGACATAGCACGGTGATTTTCTCAAAGATACTCCTTTGTCATAAAATTATCAAAACCCTGCGTATTTTAGATTTATACCACTGCCAACGCGCCTACTATCTGCGTCCTGATGGCATCGGCGGTGATGGGCATCCCGTCGTAATTGAGAATACGAATCAGTTTTTTAGGGTTCGCTTCGAGTTCGTTGATGAGCAGCGTTCGCATTTGAGCGTCGCGGTTTTGTTCAATCACAAACACGCGGTCGTGGGCTTCGATGAAGGCTTCTACCGATTCGTGAAACGGAAACGAGGTGAGGCGCATGGCATCGAGGGTGAGGTTTTCTTCGTCGCGCAGAAGGTCGAGGGCTTCGAGGGCGGCATAAGTGGTAGTGCCAAAGAAAATCACGCCAATGCTGCTGATAGTTTGCGTTTGTAACGCGAACTCACTAACTACCGTTTTACCATTTACTGTTTGATAAAACTCAGGGCGCGGCACGAGGTCTTTGGCGGTATTCCATTTTTTGACCAAACGGTCCAACACTTCTGCATTTTTGATGCCATCTTCGGTATAGCGTGCGTATTCGTCGTGCGAAGTGCCACGGGTGAAAAACGAACCTTTGGTGGGGTGTGTAGCAGGAATCGTGCGAAACGGAATCCCGTCACCGTCCACGTCCAAATACCGCCCAAACTTCTTTCCCATCACTTCAAGATTGTCCAAATCTTCGGCAGAATACACTTTGCCACGGTCGTACACGCGGCTGTCGTCCCATTGGAGGGGAGGGGAGAGGTGGTCGTTCATGCCCAAATCCAAATCAGTCATCACGATGACGGGTGTTTGGAGGCGTTCGGCCAAGTCGAATGCGTCGGCCATGTAGTCAAAACATTCTTTGGGGTTGCTCGGAATGAGCAGTACGTGCTTGGTGTCGCCGTGAGAGGCATACGCCGCCAACAGCAAATCGGACTGCTGCGTGCGGGTGGGCATCCCCGTAGATGGTCCTCCGCGCTGCACGTCCACGAGCACGGCGGGGATTTCGGCAAAGTAAGCCAAGCCCAAAAACTCGTTCATCAACGACACGCCAGGCCCACTCGTGGCCGTAAAAGCCCGGGCGCCGTTCCAACTTGCGCCCAATACCATGCCCAAAGCTGCCAACTCGTCTTCGGCTTGTACGATGGCTACCTTTTTGAGACCCGTTTCGGGGTCAATACGGAGTTTGTTGGCGTACTTGGCAAAGGCTTCGACCAACGACGTGGAAGGCGTGATAGGATACCAACCCGCCACCGTAGCACCCGCATAAACCGCCCCGATACCGCAGGCGGTATTGCCGTCTATGACGATGCTATCACCCACTAAATCACGCCTTTCGACGCGCAAGTCGAGTGGATAGGCATAATTTTCTTGGATGTATTTGACACCCTCCATCATGGCCTGTACGTTGGGTTCGATGAGTTTGGGCTTCTTGGCAAACTCGTCGGCAATAATGCCTTTGATGACGTCGAGTTCAATGTCCAACAACGCCGCCAACGCGCCCACGTAAATCATGTTTTTGAACAACTGCCGTTGGCGCGGGTCTTGAAACATCCGCATACAAATCCCAATCATCGGCACGCCGATGTAGTGGATATCGTCGCGCAGGAAGTCTTTGTGAAGATTTTTGGTGTTGTCATACACAAAATAGCCGCCTGATTTCACGTTGGCGATGTCTTGCTTCATGCTTTGTGGATTGACGCTCACCATTACATCCACCCCCGCACGGCGGCCCAAGTAGCCCTTTTCGCTCACCCGCACTTCGTACCAAGTGGGCAAACCTTGGATGTTGGAAGGAAAAATGTTTTTGGCGGTCATGGGAATGCCCATTCTAAAAATAGACATTGCAAACATATTGTTGGCACTTGCCGAACCCGTTCCGTTCACATTAGCGAAGCGCACGACCAAATCGTTGATAACAGTAGGTTGTTGCATTGGTAAAGGTTTTTACCTCTCCCCCTGCCCCCCTCTCCTTGTCAAGGGCGGGGCCGCCCGTGCGGAGGGGGAGGCCCTCCGAAGGAAGGGCGGGGGTGAGGTTAAATAGTTTCTAATACACTGGTCTGGCAACCAGCTTTGGTGACTGAATATAAATATTTTTGCATATCCCAAGCCGACGTGGGGCAACGCTCCGCACAAAGGCCGCAGTGAAGGCATACATCTTCATCTTTGACCATGACGCGGCCCGTTTTGAGCGTGTCAGACACGTACAAATCCTGCTCAGTGTTGTGCGAGGGTGCGTTGAGGCGGGTGCGGAGGTCATCTTCTTCGCCATTGATGGTGAAAGTGATACAAGTAGTGGGGCAAATATCCACGCAGGCGTCACATTCAATGCAGCGGTTTTCGGTAAAGACCGTTTGCACGTCGCAGTTGAGGCAGCGTTGGGCTTCTTTAAAACCCGTCAAAGCATCGAAGCCCAGTTCTACTTCTTTTTTGCGGTCTTTGAGCGTGAGACTCTTGTCGGCGTGAGGAACTTTGAAGCGGTCGTCGGTGGTGACGGGGCTATCATAAATCCACTCGTGGATGCCCATTTTTTGGTTAATCAAATTGGTATAAGGCGACGGACGGTCTTTGATGAGGTGCTGACCGTTCAAAAACAAATCAATCGAAACCGCCGCTTGGTGGCCTTGTGCCACGGCAGTGATGACGTTTTTGGGGCCAAGAGCGGCATCGCCACCAAAAAACACAATAGGTAATGTGGATTGGAAAGTGATACTATCCAACACAGGCATTTCCCAATTGTCAAACTGTAAGCCCAAATCGCGCTCTATCCACGGGAATGAGTTTTCTTGGCCAATGGCCACAAGTACATCATCGGCCTCAAAAAACACGTCTGGCTCACCCGTTGGAATGAGCTTGCGGCGACCGTTTTCATACACCGCCTGTACTTTTTCAAACTTCATGCCTTTGAGGCGACCGTCTTCTACCACAAATTCTTTGGGAACGTGATTTTCTAAAATCGGAATATCCTCATGCACAGCGTCTTCGATTTCCCAGGGCGAGGCTTTCATTTCTTTGCGAGGGCTACGCACCACGACGCGCACGTTGTCGCCACCGAGGCGGCGCGAAGTGCGGCAGCAGTCCATCGCAGTATTACCACCACCCAATACGATGACGTTTTTACCGATTTGTTTGGTATGTTCAAAAGCCACACTGGCAAGCCATTCAATACCGATATGGATGTTGGCTTTGGCATCCCAACGTCCTGGCAACGAGTCCAAGTCTTTACCTTTGGGCGCCCCAGTACCTACAAACACGGCATCGTAGCCTTTGGCCAAAATGTCTTTGAGGCTTGTTACGTATTGATTGAAATGCGTATGAATGCCCAAGTCCAGCACGTAGCCCACTTCTTCGTCGAGTACACTTTCAGGCAAGCGAAACGACGGGATTTGACTCCGCATCATGCCACCGCCTTTGCGTTGGTCGTCGTAGAGGTGGATTTCGTAGCCGAGCGGGGCTAAATCGCGGGCCACGGTGAGCGACGCAGGACCACCGCCTATGAGAGCGACTTTTTTGCCATTGGGCGCAAAAGGTCCTTGCGGCATCCTACTTTTGACCTCACCTTTGTTGTCGGCGGCTACCCGTTTGAGGCGGCAGATAGCGACGGGTTCTTCGTCCACGCGCCCGCGTCGGCAGGCGGGTTCGCAGGGGCGGTCGCAGGTACGACCCAATACGCCCGGAAATACGTTGGATTCCCAGTTGACCATGTAGGCTTCGGAGTAACGCTCGGCAGCAATGAGCCGTATGTACTCAGGCACGGGAGTATGTGCGGGACAAGCATACTGGCAGTCAACTACCTTGTGGAAATACTCGGGGTCTTTGATGTCAGTCGGTTTCAAGGAAGGAATAGTTTTGTTTTGCTTATTTTTGCAAGTTATTTGATTTTATTTTGTAAAACAAAGACCGTACCAAAGAAAAATTACTATTATTGTTGTCATAATTCAAAATCTATTCGCCATGAAAGTTGCCGCTACTATTGCGTTTTTGTGTACATGTTGCGCTCTTGACAGCACCGCCCAACAAGAAGCCGTTATGAATCAAACCACCCGCGACCTTATCAATATGAGAGGGCTGCTACTGCCAAGTAGCAATACCACCACGCTGTTTGGCATCAAAGTTCCCAAAGGCGATGTGGTGGGCGACCCGTACATTGATGTCAATTGGCAAAAAGGTGACTGCAAACTTTACCGTAAAATAGGCCCACCAGGACGCGAAGGTGACAGCATCAGCAATGTACCTTTGAGATACGATTTATACAGTCAAGAACTCGAAATCAAAGTGGATAATTCTGCCGAAGTACGGGTCATTGGAAGCGATATGTTGGCCATGTTTACGACCAACACCCCCGTGCCGAGAATGTATCTCAACACCCGAGAATTTAAGTCAGAAGATGAACTGAAAGGCTTTGTGGAAGTCGTAAAAATGGGGGCACGGCTGTCTTTGTTTGAATACCCAAAACTGACCATCATCAAGCCTACCTACAACGAGGCGTTGTCGTCGGGGAGCAGAGATACCAAAATCACCAAAACTCCCCAATATTACTACTTGCGCGGACGAACACTCTTCAAACTCGGTACTTCCAAGAAAAAAATCCTCGAAGCCATGCCTGACCGCGCCGACGACGTAGAAAAATTCATCAAAGCCAATGATTTTGACCTCAAAAGTCGCGCTGCGCTGATTCAAATCGTTGATTATTACAATAGCCTCTAACACCATGCCCCGCTACTGCCTTGCCTTGGACCTTTACAACGACCCCGCGCTCATCGCCGAATATGAACGCTACCACGAGCGAATTTGGCCCGAAATTACTGCCAGTATTGTGGAGTCGGGTATTACTGATATGCAGATTTACCGCGTCGAAAATCGGCTTTTTATGGTCATGGAAACGACCGATGCGTTTTCATTTGAGGCCAAAACTGCCGCTGATGCCGCCAATCCCAAAGTACAAGAATGGGAAAACCTGATGTGGAAATACCAACAAGCCCTCCCCACTGCCCAAGCAGGCGAAAAATGGATGTTGATGAAGCAGATTTTTCAGTTGGAAAAGTGACATTTTTCGTGACACGCACAAAATTCCAACGTCTAATCATCGTTTTTACGCTGTAACAGTCGCTCTACAGCAGTCGCTCGCGTATTCAGCACGAGTGACGACTATCCTTTGTACGCTAAAAATCAATTCTCAATGAAATCTTTTCTTGCCACACTGACCGTCTTTGTTTTTGCTTTTCAACTCATTTCTTGCGCCCAAAACCAGCCCCGCCGCACTCGGTTGGGCGATTTGCTCAACAAAGCCAATGATGCCCTTAATACCCAATCGGGCGGAGCACTCACCAACGACGAAATCGTGCGCGGTCTCAAAGAAGCCCTCACAGTAGGTATTTCCAACGGTGCTTCGCAAGCCTCTGCCGTGGACGGATATTTCAAAAACAACACCATCAAACTCCTTTTTCCGCCTGACGCGCAGCGCGTAGAGGCACGTTTGCGTCAAATAGGACTTGGCAATGAAGTGGACAGGTTTGTGCTGTCGCTCAACCGCGCCGCCGAAGATGCCGCCAAACGCAGCCGCCCGATTTTTGTGAAGGCCATCACTTCGATGAGTATTCAAGATGCCGTGGGGATTTTGCGCGGCGACTCCACCTCTGCCACGCGCTATTTACAGCAAACTACCTCGCAAGAGCTTTACAATCAGTTTTTTCCAGTAGTAGATAGCACGCTTCAACTCAACAACGCCACCAAATACTACACCGATTTGGTCAATACTTACAACAAAATTCCGTTGGTACAGCGCGTCAATCCTGACCTCAAACAGTACGCTACTCAAAAGGCCATTGAAGGGCTTTTTGTGCTGATAGCACAGGAAGAACGCAAAATCCGCCGCGACCCCGTGGCGCGGGTGAGTGATATTTTGCGGCGTGTTTTTGGGAGCCGTTAGTGGCCCAACGTGTCCAAATCGTAGCGTTTGTAGGGGGCAGTTGTGTCTGGAAAAACCTGAACGGCTACGGCTTTGCTTTTAGAAGAACTCCCGCTGTTGGGTTGCTTGTAGTTGGCGTTGGTTTGTTTTTTTGAATTGACATAAAACGTCACTCCGCCCACTTTTTGCCGTGCCAACTGCATCTGTTTTTGCTCACGATACGACAAATGCGGCGAAAACACTACGGGTGCTTTCTGTACTTTCCATTCCTTTTTTTTGACGGGTTTTGACTGCGGGTAGTTGTTACGGTCTTCTTTATTGACTTGTGCTATGGCCTGATTTACAGCCACGTAAGTCATAGCTAATAGCAAGACCACCCCGCACTTGCGTGAAGATAGAAAAGACATGGTTTGAACGAAGTTTGATTTTTGGAATAGCGTAAAAGCTTTTTTGTGCTTTTCACGATGTAAAGATAACAGATTCTGATTTATAATGTTTCGGTTTTGCGTAACATTCTCACAATGGATTCAGAAGCGTTGTATTCGGCTACTTGGTCGTAAGGAATCCAAGCCAATTGTTTCGATTCGGCGTTTTGAACCAAAGGTAAGGTGGCGTCGGCTTCCAACAAAAACCGAATATCGTAGTGATAATGAGCAACTTCTCTGGGATTGGCGGGAATTAGATGAACGTCCACGTCAAAAATCGCTTGTCTTGGTATTTTTACCGCTGTCAGACCCGTTTCTTCCGTCGCTTCTTTGAGTGCCACTTTGAGGATGTCGGACTCACCGTCGGCGTGTCCGCCTGGCTGAAACCACCTGTCCAACTTTCGGTGGTGCATCAGTAGCACTTTTTGGGCTTTAGTGTCCACAATCCAGGCCGAACCCGTCACGTGTCCGATGCTGAGGGTACGTTCAAAACAATCAGGCTGCTGTTCTATAAACTGTATCGTATCGCGCCACATTTGGAGTTCATTTTGGTCTGAGGGCGTGTGTTTGTACAAAAGAGATAGGAGTAAATCGCGGTTTTCCATTGAGAATTATCAGTAGGTTTTGGTTTTTTATCTGTGAAAATCTGTGTCTAATCCGTGAAATCCGTGTTCCAATATTGACGAAATAACGCCTTCGTTCATTTCAAATGAGAAGATGCGAATTCTTTTCTTTAACTTCGCAACGTTTTTTAAAGTTTACCAATCATTCAAACAATTTCTAAAAACCATGAAAAAAGCGTATCTATTCAGTACATTGCTCTTTGTAAGCGGACTTGTTTTCGGTCAAATCCGTACTCCCCAACCCAGTCCAGCGGCTACCATCATGCAGACAGTAGGCGTGACCGACATCACCGTAAAATACTCTCGTCCTGCCATGAAAGGCCGCGAAATTTTTGGCAAACTCGTACCTTACGGGCAGTTTTGGCGGACAGGCGCCAACCAAGCCACGGCCATTGAGTTCTCGACCGACATCATGCTTGAAGGGCAAAACGTACCCGCGGGCAAATATTTTCTTTACACCATCCCCAACGCAGACGCTTGGACGGTCATCATCAACAAATCTGCCGCCAGCGCCCCTGAGCAGTACAAGCAAGCCGACGACGTGGCACGGGTGAGCGTGAAACCTGCTACGACGGCCAACACGGAGTCGTTTGAGATTAGTTTTTCGGACATCACCGATTCGACGGCCCACCTCAACATCGCTTGGGCGACCACCAAAGCCTCGGCCAAGTTGATGACCAACACCACCAAAATCGTAGCTACTGCCATAGACAAAGCCGCCGAGACCAGTGCCAACAACATGAACGCAGGTGCGGGCTATTTGTTGAACAAAGGCATGGACATGCAAAAAGCCCTCGGAATGATTAATCAGGCGGTAGCTTACAAAGAAACGTTCCGCAATTTGTGGACAAAGGCGCAGATTTTAGCCAAACTCGGCAACTTCGCGGAAGCGGCGCCGTTGGCCAAAAAAGCCTTGGAAATCGGTCAAGCGAGCAATGATAGCGCGTTTCCATTTTTCAAAGATGCTATCCAGAAGGGTGCAGAAGAGTATTTGACAAAAATCCCCGTACCTACGCTGCCCGTTGGTAAAAAGAAGAAATAGGGCCTTGTACAATTTACTCGGGCGGTTTCGCACGAGTAAGCAACAAAAATCCCCGATGCGTTTGGCGTCGGGGATTTTTGTTAGTACCTGCCGTGAACGGCAAATGATTGGCCACGTCCTAATTTCTTCGGCTAATCTCATCGCGGATTTTGGCCGCTTTTTCGTATTCTTCGTTGTTGAGCGTATCTTCGAGTAGTTTATGGAGTTCGTCGAGCGACATCCCCTTCATTTGTTCACTCAACGAGCGCGGCTTGGGGGCTTGTACCATTTCTTCGATTTCTTCACCTGCATCCGACTGACTTCCTGCCACAATACCCGCTTCCGAAAGAATCGTTTCGTAGGTATAAAGTGGCACGTTGAAGCGCAACGCAATGGCAATGGCGTCGGAAGGGCGTGCGTCAATGGTGGTTTCTCTCATGCCGTCGGTACATACAATTCGGGCAAAGAAAATCCCCTCTCGCAAGTCTGAAATGACGACTTCGGTGATTTTGTAATTGAAAGCTTTGGCAAAAGACTTAAACAAATCGTGCGTCATCGGGCGATTGGGCTGGATTTTTTCGACTTCTATCGCAATGGCTTGTGCTTCAAACATCCCTATCACAATCGGCAAGCGGCGATTGCCGTATTCTTCGCCAAGTACCAACATAAACGACCCTGCCTGTGACTGACTGGGCGATAACCCTAAGATCTCTAATTTTATTTTGTTCACGATGTATAAGTAAATATGCTAATTGAGACTGCAAAAATAACAAACCTGCGCAGAAATCGAAAACTCGTTTCAAGTTCCTGCGCAGGTTTATCAACAACGGTTTGAACGTAAAGGTTGCAAAATTTTTATACCTGTGGTTTGTGTCCCCACAGGCCACAATATTACCCTGTTATTTGCTATCCAAGACTGCTTTGGTCAGGCGAGGTAGCACGTCAAACACATCGCCCACGATGCCGTAATCTGCTGCTTTGAAAAACGGTGCTTCAGGGTCTTTGTTGATGGCTACAATCACCTTGGAAGAATTGACCCCTGCCAAGTGCTGAATCGCGCCCGAAATGCCGCACGCAACGTACAAATTGGGGGCAACTTTGATGCCTGTTTGACCGATGTGTTCGTGGTGAGGCCGCCAATCCAAGTCAGACACGGGCTTGGAGCAACCCGTAGCCGCGCCCAGTGCCGAGGCCAAATCCAAGAGTGGTTGCCAGTTTTCGGGGCCTTTCATGCCGCGTCCACCAGATACCACGATGTCGGCTTCGGTCAATGACAACTCGCCGCTTGCTTTTTCTTGGCTAACGACTTTGGCGATAAAATCGCCCGCGCCCAATGCGGGCGCAAAAGCCACCACTTCGGCACTGCCACTGCCTGCTACGGCTTCGATGGCGTTTTTCTTGATGCCCAAAATTTTGATAGCACCTTTCACCTCCACCGTCGCAAAAGCCTTGCCAGTGTAGATGCTGCGTTTTACTTTGAAGCCGTCCGACAAATCGGGCAGCTCTGTTACGCCTGATACCACACTGCCGTTGAGTTTAGCGGCGGCGCGGGCACTCATGGCGTCGCCCAAGCCTGATTTTGGCAAAATCACGACATCGGCCCCTTCTTGCTGTACTGCTGCGGCCAACACCGAGGCATACGCCATGGCGTTTTCGGTGGCGAGTTCAGACGCGCCTGCGTGTAGCACTTTGGTAGCACCGTACTGACCTGCTTTGGCCAATTCGCTTGCATCGGCATTGCCGATGGCCAATGCCACCGCCGATGTACCTTTCATTTCGGCGACCTTCGCCCCGTAAGCAATCGCTTCGAGCGAGGTCTTTTTGATACTTCCGTTATCGAGTTCTGTGAATATGAGAATCATGGTTTTAATAGCCCCCTAACCCCCGTCGGGGGGACTTTAGTTTGATGTTAGTTGCACCCCCTTCGGGGGATGGGGGGCTTCTTACAACACTTTTGCTTCGGTTTTGAGGAGGGCGATGAGCGTTTCGGCTTCTTCGGCAGGTATCATCTTGCAAGCACCTTTGGGCGCGGGCAGGGTATATTGTGCGAGGGTAGCCATCTCATCTACCGCGACGGGTTCTACCACTTTGAGGGGTTTGGTCCGTGCGGTCATGATACCGCGCATATTGGGGATTTTCCACTCGGCGATGGGTTCTTGACAGCCCAACACCAGCGGTAGCTGTGCTTCCAAATACTCTTTTCCGCCTTCGATTTCGCGGGCAAATTTGGCCGTATTGCCATCAATATCCAGTTTCATGACGGGCGAAAACGACGGCATACCAAGCATTTCACCTACCAATCCGTGTACCACACCGCTGTTGAAATCAATAGACTCGCGGCCCATCAAAATCAAGTCATAGCTACCTTCTTTGGCCACGGCTGCGATTTGAGCCGCCGTAAAATACGAATCTTGTGGGTCACAATTCACCCGCACGGCGTCGTCGGCACCAATGGCGAGGGCTTTGCGGATTTGTGGTTCTCCGTCGGCTTCACCTACGTTGATGACCGTGATGCTGCCGCCCAGTTGTTCTTTCAATTCTACCGCACGTGCCAGCGCGTAGTCATCGTACGGGCCGATGATGTACTGCACGCCTGCCTTATTGAACTTAGTGTCGCCCTCGGTGAAACTAATTTTGGCAGTGGTGTCTGGTACGTTGGTGATACAGACTAAGATTTTCATTTGTTAAAAAAGTGTGTTTTTGAAATATAACTTGAAAAAGAATGATTTTGTTGAGGCAAAGATATAACAAGGTTTTGGAGAAATTAGTATGCTTGCATAACATTTTTTTAAAATAATTGATTGTAAACGATGTTACCATCGAAGCAGGGGATGAAGAGAATCAGAGCGAGTAATAGTAGTGTATTGACACAACTCTAACAGCCTAAAACAAAAAAAATCCCAAACCTTTCGATTTGGGATTTTCAAGAGCCCCCAGCCGGGATCAAACCGCACGGGCGGCCCCGCAGCGACCTACTGATTACAACCGGGGT
>JALOLW010000490.1 GCA_025455795.1 Spirosomataceae bacterium | reverse complement strand
TCTGTAATTTAAAAGGAAAGCCAATGCCCTCGAAACCCCTGCCGCCGATTCCATTCGAGGGTAGGGGCGGGGACTTTGAGGGTGTTGAGCAAAAAAAACAACGTTTTGAGGGGTTTGCTTCGGGTGGGTATTTTCCGAAAATCTACATCAAGCGAAAGGTAATACTGCCGATACGGCGCGTAGCCCAACGAGCGACTTTTGGCTATTTCGGCCCCCACCATGTCGTGAATCCCGTAGCCGAGCGATACACTGAGCCACTTGGGCAAGCGCGAATCAGGCGCAAACGAGGCCAAATTGACCGAAAACCAGTAGGTTTGGCCGTTGTAATCTTTGAGCCATTGCTCACTAAAATTTCGCCCCAATAGTTCGGGACGAACTCGGGCCAAAGCCGTCGGATGAAACGAAAACTTGGGTTGGATGCGCTCCTCACCCCACAAGGCATACTGCCCCAAATACAGCGACGGCCCCGCGATGTTGGCCACCATATCAGAAGGTGAAAAACCATACACAGGGTACTGAAATCCATCCAAAATCTCAATAGGTGTCAAAAACAAAAACCCCGACAACGCACCGTAAAGTGCCGCTTGACGGCGCGTGATGCCCGTTTTTTGATAGACTGCCGCCGTACCTCTACAAATCTGATAAGCCGTAAAAAAATGCCCCACTTTGTCCAATTGTTGCCATTCGTGGGCGTCGTCCACCACGTTGAAGCGCGTGAAGGGGGTTTTGTACCACGCTTTGCTCAAACCATAAATCGAAGCCGAATAAGCCACCGTCTCCCCCGCCAAAATCCACCGCAGAGCGCGATAGTTGGGGCGTGAAAGGGAGTCTTGTGCGAATGTCCCCGGCCTCCCGATAGCGGAAAAAATAAGGAAGAGAAGTATATGTTGAAAAACGGCTGGACGCTTTACCATGATTATAGAAGTCAAATTTGGGGGCTTCTCAATAACTCCCCTGGTACTTGCGAGTACCCCATTCTGCCGCCGCCAACAACAACAATAAGAAGAAAAGCCACTTGTTTTGGATCAATTCTGACAAATCCTCGGTGCTGTCCAAACGGTCGGGGGCTTTGTTTTTGAGCAAATAGGCTTTCAAAGATTCGATTTGAGACACTCCCACAAACTGCCCGCTCGTCTGCTGCGACAACGCCCGCATCATGCCCCAATCTGCCGTCAAGTTCAAAGACTCCAACGCCAAATCGCGCACAATAAACTGCCCCGTGACGCTCTCCACGTTGTTTTTGAGGCTGGTTGTGGCTTTGAATTGATACACGCCTTCGGTCAGGCCGCTCAACTCAAACCGCGACGCGCCCTGAGCGTTGGTGTAGGTATAGCTCTGCACTTTGCCGCGCTCGTTGGTGATTTCGAGGCGGATGTTTTGGCCGAAAATTTTCTCGTAAATATCGTTGTAAGCCTCCGTTTCAAACGCCACCTTGTCGCCCACGTTGTACTCGTTGGCCAGTGGATACACCCGAAACTTGCGCTTGTCTTCTTTGACCGAAATCAGTTGAATCACCTTTTGGAGCAATTCGTCCACGGCTTCTTGTTTTTCGTTGAGGGCGTATTCTTCGAGTCGCCATTGCCAGATTCCTTCGCCCGCCAGCACGGCAGACTTGCGCGCCCCGCCCGTATTGACCACGAGCAGTGGCTTGGAGGTTTTGAGATTGCCCACGTTTTGGTACAGCACCACCTCGCTGCCGGGCATGAGGCGGTATTCACCAAAAGGCACGGTCAGGGG
This sequence comes from Spirosomataceae bacterium, assembly GCA_025455795.1. Classification (GTDB taxonomy): domain Bacteria; phylum Bacteroidota; class Bacteroidia; order Cytophagales; family Spirosomataceae; genus Runella. The sequence continues at coordinate 1,290 of JALOLW010000490.1, read as the reverse complement.
AGGCATTTTTTCGAGAATACTGAGTTTTTCGGGGTCGAGGTTGAGGAGTTGAAAGTTGGGATTGAACCGCCCCGATACTTTGTCAATCTGCCCCGCTTGGGCATTGACCACCAACGACGAATTGACCTGACTCATTTTGGAGGCGTTGGACTGCGTACCCATCACAAAAAACAGCGGCGTATTGTCACGTTGGAGGTACTGCTGTACGATATTGGCCCCGATACCAAACACATCGGGCAGTTGGTGCAAGATGATGAGGTCGTATTTTTTATCAACCGCCGTCTCTGTCGTAGGATTCAGCCCAAACATTCGCACGTCCACCTCATAATTAAGGTTTTTCTCCAAAATCGTGCGAAAGGCTTTGATGTCGGGGTGGGCGGCTAAGGCCAAAATCAGCACTTTTTCTTTGCCGTCTATGATGTCAATATACACATCGCGGCGGTTGTTGCGGGTCGTAAACTCGCCGTTGAGCGGCACGACTTCCACCACGTAATGCTGCACACCTTTGGCCGAAGAGGAGGTTTGGAAAGTGATTTGTTTGAAATCTTCTTTTTGGCCAAAAGTCACCCGCTCGGTAGCGAGTGTAGTCCCATTTTGACGAAGAACGACGGTCGCCGTTTGGCCTTGATACCCATTGGCGACGAGGTCGGCCTGAATCGGAAACTGATTGCCGAGGTAGGCGATGTTGTTGGCGGCGATGTTTTTGAGGCTCACGTCGCGCTTGGGCAGGGTGTCGCCCACGCCTACGCTGTGTACGCGGAAGGAATAGTTGCCAAAGGTGGGCGCAAGTCCTTGATTGCTAATGCCATCGCTCAACAAAACAACATCGGTCAAGTTGCGACCTTCGTAGTTGTTTTTGATGTTGCCGAGCAAATCAGAAAGGTTGGTGGTGCGCTGATTGAATTTGAGGGCGGTGAGTTCGTCCTCAAAATTCTCGCTGTTGAGCGTTTGTACGGCTACTTCGAGGCCGTCGTCGGTGAGGGCTTCGCGGAGTTGAGCAAGGGCTTCGAGGGCCTTTTGGCCGTATTTGTCCACCGACTCGGAGTTGTCTATCGCCAATACCACTTTGGGCTTGTCCACGAGCGTCTGAATACTTCTCAGCAGCGGATTGAGCAGCAAAAACGCGATGATGCTCACCAACGCCCCGCGCAAGACGGCCAAAGCGTAATTGGTGATTTTGGACCAAGAGGGCTTGGGTTGGTACAAAAAATAAGCGTAAACAGCTCCTGCCAACAAGCACAAGCCGACGTACCACAGAGGGGTTTGGAAAAGGATTTCGGTTAAAAGCAT
>JALOLW010000489.1 GCA_025455795.1 Spirosomataceae bacterium | reverse complement strand
CATTACTAAAAAAGGCCGTAAAATTGTTAGAATTCCGCTCGTTGATTTCAAACAATGAAACTTTTAGACCGATATATTCTCAAAAACTTTCTGGTGACCTACATCTTCACGGTGGCTATTACGATGCTCATTATTTGCGTGATAGACTTCACCGAGAAGATTGACAACTTCCGCAAATTTAAAGTAGGCACGCAGGAGATTTTGGTGGACTACTACGCCAATCTGATACCGTACTACGCCAATTACCTCAGTCCGTTGTTGGTTTTTATCGCTACGGTGTTTTTTACGGCGCGCATGGCCGCCCGCACGGAGATTATCGCCATGTTTGGCAGTGGTATTAGTTTTGTGAGGATGTTGGTACCGTATTTTATCGGTTCTATCATGTTGGCGGCGTTTACGTTTTACATGGTGGGTTGGGTCATCCCAAAAGCCAACAAAACCCGCTTGGCATTTGAGTACAAGTACATTGACGATCAGTATTACTTCAACAAACGTAATTTCCACGTCAAAGTAGCACCGCAACTCTATGCGTATATCGAGAGCTACAACAACGCTTCCAACACGGGCTATAAATTTACACTCGAAAAAATAGAAGGAAACAACCTCCGCGAAAAACTCACCTCTGACCGTATAGAATGGCAAGCCAAAAAGAAAAAATGGGCAGTGTTTGACTATAAAATTCGTAAAATCAATGGCTTGCAGGAGTCGTTTGTGCAAGGAACACAGCTCGACACAACGCTCAATTTGAGTCCCAAAGATTTTGAAAACGACAAAAACCGTTTTGAAGAATTGACCCTTACGCAACTCAACGACTACATCGCATTGCTCAATCTACGTGGTGCAGATGGCGTAGAAGCCTATCAAATTGAGAAATACACGCGCTTCACTCACCCGTTTGCCTTTATTATTTTGACCATCATCGGGGTCATTGTCTCCGCCCGAAAGAGTCGGCGGGGGTCAGGCTTGCAGATTGCGTTTGGGTTTGCGCTGGCGTTTGTGTATCTGCTGTTTTTTATGTTGGCCAAAGGTATTGCCGAGTCGGGACGGATACCTGCGGTGTTGGCCGTGTGGCTGCCCAATCTTATCTTCTCCGCCATTGGCTTTGTACTCTACAAAACCCTCCCTAGATAGACTCTGGCAACTTGAAAATACGATAAAATTTGGGCATTTGACGGAGATTTGCTTATTTGCTTGCTATAATCCTTCACTTTTCCCGATTTTTCATGAAAAACCTTAGCATCACCACCAAAATCATTATTGGTTTTGTATTGGGCGTTATCATTGGGCAGATTCTGCACAGCACCATGAGCCCCGAAGAAGCGGCAGAAGTCGCCAAAAAATTCCAAATTTTGAGTAAAGTTTTCCTCAAACTCATCAAGATGATAGTGGGGCCGCTCGTATTTTGTACCCTCACCGTGGGCGTAGCCAAACTGGGCGATTTCAAAGTAGTGGGGCGCATTGGTATCAAAACTTTGCTTTATTTCTATTTCGCCACGATTTTGTCGTTGATTGTGGGGCTGGTGGTGGTCAATGTTACCCGTCCAGGCGAAGTGCAGCAGTGGCCGCGCCCCGCCGCAGGTACCGACACGGGCGTGAGTGGCAAAGCCATGAAAACCGTCGAGGATTTTATTCTTCATATCTTCCCCGATAGCTTCTTCAAAGCACTTTCCGAGAACGAAATCCTCCAAATTGTGGTGTTTTCGCTGTTTTTTGGAATCGCATTGGGCGCGGTAGGTGAGCACGGCAAAAAGCTCGTTAAAGTCATTGAAAGCCTCAGTGAAGTCGTGTTCAAAATCGTGGGCTACGTGATGCAACTTGCTCCGTGGGGCGTGTTGGGGGCCATGACGGCGGTGGTTTCGATGAAAGGCTTGGGTATTTTGATTTCGTACGCCTATTTGATTTTGTGCTTCTTTGGAGGGTTGGTGTTTTTTGTTTTTGGGGTACTTTGGGCCATCTGTTTGGTGATGAAAATTCCGTATTTCAAGCTGCTGGCGCACGTCAAAGATTCCATGATTCTGACGTTCAGCACGGCAAGTTCGGAGGCATCGCTGCCGCAGCAAATTACGGCTTTGGAGAAATTTGGATGTAGTCAGCGCATTATCGGCTTTGTGTTGCCGTTGGGTTACTCCTTCAACCTCGACGGCTCCATGATGTACATGACCTTTGCGACGGGTTTTATCGCGCAGGCTTACGGCGTGCCGCTTAGTTTGCAACAGCAGATTGCGATGCTGCTCACGCTTATGATTACGTCTAAGGGCATCGCGGGCGTCCCACGGGCGAGTTTGGTGATTATTGCGGGAACATTGGCTCAGTTTGACTTACCCGTCGAAGGTTATGGAAGGGGAATTGACGGAGTCTTAAAGAGCATAAATTTTTTATTATGTTTTACAAAAATCAAGCTAACTGTTTGGTTTTTAGGTCTTAATTGCCCAAATTCGTCGTTGTTTCTAAACCATTCTCTAACCTTTAAATCTTTTCAATCATGCAAAAAGCAGATGCTGGACAGCGTTTTGTAGCCGCTTTCATTGATGGCCTTGTTGGCTATGTTCCCATCCTCGTATTGGGCTTTATTTCGTACCAATTGGCGATGGTAGGCTATTTGATTACCATTGCGTACCATTTGACCAAGGATGCGATTCCTGCCCAAGGGAATTTTTTCGGCGGGCAGAGCATTGGTAAAAAGTTGATGAAAATAAAAGTAATCAAAGAAGACACGGGACAGGGCATTGTGGGAGATTGGGGTACGGCGATTGTGCGTCAAATCTCTTTGATGATTCCGATTTTTGGCATTGTAGATGCGCTGATGGTCTTTGGTGACGAGAAAAAACGTTTTGGCGATAAGTGGGCCAACACAATCGTTGTCAAAGAGTAATCATCGCTTCGTCAGTCCTGCGTCCGAATTCATCACGGCACTCGCTACCACGGCGTTGGCAGCCACGACCGCAGCATCTACTGACGTACTGACTTTATACTGACCTGCCGAGAGCCAACCTTTTGTTTTCAGAGGGTTGGCTCTCATCTTTTGGTACTGACTTTGGTGAAGTTGTACCAAAACCTTGATTTCTTGGGGCGTAGGTCGGCGGCCTGTCAGTTTTCGGTACATCGTTGTTATTCCCTGTTCCAAAGGCAGTTGCGCCATCTGTTCGCCGAGGGCTTTGGTGGTTTCGACAAACGTGGGGTCGTTGAGCATGACGAGGGCTTGGAGCGGCGTGTTGGTCTGCTGACGGCGCACCACACAAAAACTCCGCGAAGGCACATCAAACGTGCCGAGGGTGGGATTGGGAACAGAACGCTTGACCAATACGTACAAACTCCGCCGATACACGGCTTCGCCCGAATCGGGTACGTAATGGGTGTTGTTGATTTGCCAAAGGCCGTCGGGCTGATAAGGCTTCACACTCGGCCCACCAATTTGGCGGTTGAGCAGTCCGCTTGCGGCCAGGGCGTTGTCGCGGAGCATTTCGGCGGTGAGGCGCACCGACGGCCCGCGCATCAGCAGGCGGTTTTCGGGGTCGGCATCGCGGGCGGCTTTGGTGGTTTGAGAACTTTGCCGATACGTAGCCGACATCACCATGCGCTTCACCAACGCTTTCACATCCCAGCCTGATTCTCTAAACGTCACCGCCAACCAATCCAAGAGTGCTGGATGGCTCGGCAAAGCCCCCTGATTGCCAAAATCCTCGGTGGTTTTGACCAAACCCGTTCCAAAAAAGACTTGCCAGTAGCGATTGACCGCTACCCGCGCCGTGAGGGGATGGTCGGGGTGGGTGAGCCACTGCGCCAATCCGTAACGGTTTTGGGGCAGATGTTTGGGGAAAGCCAAAATAGAGGTGGGCGTGTTGGGAAATACCTCCTCGGCGGGTGCGTCGTAGTTGCCGCGTTGGAGAATATACGCCCGCTTGCGCTGAGGCATTTCTTGCATCACCATGATTTCTTTAATTTTCTCCGTCGAGTCGGCCAAAACGCTGCGAAGGCGCGTGAGTTCGGTTTGTGCAGCTTTTACGTTGGGGTCTATCGCCGCGTAAAATGCCTGTAAATCTGCCGCAGTCGCTTGTTGCCAGGTGGCTTTTTGGGCCAATACTTTGACTTCAAAAGGTGTCAAAGTGCGGTTGTAAACCATCAGATCATCTACCAAACCGCCCGTAAGCCCCCAGCCGCGCCACCACGCGCCTACGTGAATGCCCGACTGCTCTTTGGATTTGAACAAAATGTCTTTGTTGAGTTGGTCTATCAACGTCTGCGTAGATTGCTCCGCTCCGTCCATGTACAGCCGCAGTCCTTGTGCCTTGCTCGAGCCGTCGTAAGTGATGGTGAGATGCAGCCAACGGTCACGCGGGACGGGGTTTTGGGTGATTTTGGTGATGGCGTCTGAGGGAGCAGTATGCGCCATATTGAGTTCTAAGCGGTCGTTTTTGAGGTACAAATGCCACCCACGGAAGTTGTAAAGCCGCTCGGCTTGGCTTTTGTGAATGATAACCCCTTCTTTCAATGTTTTCGGGATTTGTACCCAAATACCTACGCTAAACGGCTCCGACCGTCGGTACGCGCCCACGCCGTTGAGGTCGAGCCATACGTCACCATTGAGGGCAAGGGCTGTGCCGCTGCCGCGTTGGGCAAAGGCCGCAGGTTCTTCACCCGACTCACGCTTCATCGTGGCTTTTTGCTGGGCGTTGAGTTTGTTTGCCAAACTCTTTTTTTCAAAATCATAATGCGCTACCAACCCCTCAAGGGTCTCTAACTTTTGAGGGGCTTTTGCCACAGCTTTTGTCTGCGCTACTCTGGCTTCTTGCTGTTTGATTTGGGTGTTGATAAAGGCCAAAATTTTCTCTTGCTCAGGCGTGGGCAGGAGCATCGTCGGCGTTGGCAAAGCATCATCCCAGGAAATTTGTCCTGCTTCGCGCACGTTGTTAAAAAAACTAAACAGTTCGTAGTAATTTTTTTGGGAAATCGGGTCGTATTTGTGGTCGTGACAGCGGGCGCATCCTACCGAAAGCCCCATGAAAGCATCGCCGAAAGTGTTGGTACGGTCTATCACGTATTCGGTCTGAAACTCTGCCTCTACGATACCGCCCTCCATGTTTTGCTGGTGGTTGCGATTGAACGCCGTGGCGATGCGCATCTCTTTGGTGGGGAGGCCGCCCTGCGGATTTTTCATCATATCGCCAGCCAACTGCCAGTGAATGAAACGGTCATAAGGCATATTTTGATTGAAAGCCCCAATCACCCAATCGCGGTAGGGCGACATATCGCGCAGGCGGTCCACTGTGTAGCCGTGCGAATCGGCAAAACGCGCCAAATCTAGCCAATCAGTTGCCATTTTCTCGCCAAAATGCACCGAATTAAGTAATCTGTCCACCTGTTTTTGATATGCATTGGGGGAATT